>NZ_JAKEVK010000101.1:0-15816 GCF_022398435.1 Pseudoalteromonas sp. Isolate6
AAATAATTTAAGTTGGAAGTTTTGTGGTTTAAGTTAAGTTTACTGGAATGGTTTTGCTTGATTTTTTGTTAACATTCACAACTACAAAGAACTGGAAAGTTGCCTTTCCAGTTCTTTTCGAATGTTATAAGCTCTTTTTAGGTGGCAGCACAACGTTTGAGAAGATGAGGCCAGCGATAAGAGACATAAATATTAAGAAGGTTTGTTGGCCAATATGATCCGCATGAACAAAACTTTGACCTTCGATCAATGAATTAAGTCCAATATAGGTTTTAGAACCAGGGACCAACACAATCAAACCTTGCATCGCCACAATGGACGCTGGGGCATTTACCACACGGTTAAAGATATTACTAAAGACACCCACTGCAAATGCACCAACAAAAGTACCAAGTGCGTAATCAAAGTAAACCGCAGAACTGATACTGGCTGCGTAGGCGATAAAGCCTGATGCGAGTGACCAACTTGCATGGCGTAGTTTTGTTCTAAAGATAACAACTAGGCTGCTACAAAGTAATAGTACTGCAAGCCAAGCTGTCCAGCGCGGTAATGGTGATGGTTGTATAAAATCAACTTGACCAAAAAACGCAAAACCTAAACTGATCCCCAAAAATGCACCGAAGTAGAGCTTAAAGAGCAACATAATAGAGTCCATGACTCTTGCGGTACCTGACACTAAGTGCCGAGCCGATAATTCAGCAAATCCAAGTGCCAGCGCCAAGCCAGGTATAAACACGATAATGGCTGAAAGTACTACCAAACGGATGTTGACCTGCGGGTCAATGTACACAGACACTGCGCAAGCAGCAACCGCTGATACGATGGCGACCAAAGGTTCAAGCATATGTGTTACGCGTTTGGAAATACTCGCCCAAAGCACGAATATGTAGACCACAAGCGATATTAGTGCTGACCACCAAACGTCATTCCAGCTAGTTCCCATCAGCATCGCAAACGCACCACTTGAGGTTGCAAATGCAAGACCCGTCATTAACTTATTATATGGGGGACTTGCATGCAAAATGGCTTCAAGGTTTTGTTCGGCTTCTTGGATTGAAAGCTCACCAGATAATACGCGTGTTGCGACGTCATCCGTATCTGCCAATGAACCTAAATCATGATCGCCGGGATCAACACGTGCCACATGGGTATATTCTTCTTCATGACCTTCGGTCCAAATTACAAAAGTGACCGATGTCGGAGACATAACAAAGGAAGACTTTAGCCCTAAGTGAGTGGCTATTTCCATTAAATGTGCTTCGAGTCGATAGGCAGGGGTACCGTATTTGTGAAGCATTTTGCCTAACTTCACAATAAAGCGGCGTTTCTCTGTGAAGGTTGCGTTATTCAACGAAAAAGAACCTTAAATGTGTAATGCCAATTCTACTGAATGAAGCGAATTGGCGAAAATGTTAAAAAAGTATGGTGTTTGAAATTAAAAAAATCAAACAGAGCTCATCATGGGTACGCGCTGCTAGTAAGATACATATCACTCTAGGTTTTAGTGATGTTTTTGCTCACGAATTTGATATTCGCAACAGACTATTTGCATAGGTAAATTTGGCGGCCAAGATTGCTGCGAATTCTATCCAGATTCTCAGTAATGTCTATAGTTTTGGCCGCAAATATTTGCATTTTTTATAAACAGGTATCAGCGCTACATTTATTGCTAAGTGCTAAGAGTTACGATGATTCTCTGATCTGTAATGACACATCCACTAGGGTTCTAACGGCAGGTTGCGATTTGTTTAAAATTTCGGATAGTGTATGGCATGTTCGCTTACCTATATCGTCGGCATCAATTCTGACACTCGTTAATGCGGGTTTCATAAGTTGAGAGTCTTGCAAGTCATCAAAACCGACAACTTTGATGTCCTCGCCAGGCACCAGTCCGTGTTCGCGCATGGCTTCAATTGCACCGTATGCTATGACGTCACTAAAGCAAACGATAGCTTTTATCTCTTTATGGTTAGCAATGAGGGTATTAAACGCTTCTCGGCCCCCTTGACGATTGGTTGGAGCAGCGATTGCGGGTTGCGCTTCATTTAATCCATTGAGCTTTAAAGCGCTTTGGAAGCCAGATAGTCGCTCATGGTAATCTGAAATTTCGGGAGTACCACCTAGAAAAGCAATGTCTTTTATGCCTTGCTCAATGAGGTGGGTCGTTGCTAGGTGAGTCCCTTTTTTATTGTCAGGTAGAATACAGGGGGCTTTAGCAAAGGCCACTTCACGCATAATGGTAATAACTGGAAATCCAGAGTCAGCCAGTTGATCCAGCCACTCTCGTGGGGTACTTGGTGCAGGCACCATAACAAAGGCACAAACATTGTATTCTTTTAGTGTGTTTACGACTTGGCGCTGGCGACTAAAATCTTCACCTGTATTTACCAGCATAGGCACCATACCTAATGCGTAAATATGCTTTTCTAATCCGACGGCAAGCTGAGCAGAGTACGGGTTAGTTAAGTCGTTGATAACAAGCGCAACAAGATTAGACTTTTTACTACGTAGCGCTGCTGCATCGCGATTATAAACGTAACCCAGTTTTTCGATTGCTTTTAGTACTTTCTCTTTGCTTTTATCGCTGACTTTATCACTATGGGTTAGGACAAGGGATACTGTTGATTTAGAAACTTGTGCCTCTTCGGCAACATCAAAAATGGTAACCTTAGCGAGTTTTTTATCGTTGTTCATGCTAATTCGTATCAATTATGGCTGGTTAAGTGACTAAGTGTACATCAAGTTTTCATCGCATTAAATCGCAAATCTATGCACATTTCCCGATAATCGTTATATGATCACCCGCTAAACGCCGAAGATAGGTAAATACAGTGAAATTATTAAAACAAATCACATTTATCATATTAATGACCGCCGTATCATATACGGTATGTGCACAAGAGCAGGGCTACATGACACCTTCGCCAGAGCTGGCAAAGCTTGTCGATGCGCCATTGATCCCAACCTCTAAATTGAGTGCGAATGGCAATTGGTTGGCATTGTTACAGCGCAATAGGGTGCTTACGCTCGAAGAGCTTGGGCAGCCAGAACAAGCGCTTGCTGGGATAAAGTTCAATCCGAAAACCTTTATGAGGACCTCCAGCCGCCAATATAGTTCTATTGAGTTTAAACATGTGGCAACCGGTGCTTTAGTTAAAGTGACAGGTCTACCAAAAGGCAAGATCAAGTCGCCAAGCTGGAGTGCAGATAGCCGCTATCTTGCGTTTATTCTTGAACAAGAGAATAGTGCTACGCTTTGGACTTACGATATTGAGCAGCGTAATCTTAAGCAGCTCACTCAATCAACATTAAATGGCGTGGTGACTTCAACTCCGTACCGCTGGCTGCCAGATAGCACAGCAATTATTGCGAATATTGCTATTAATCATGGCAAACAACCAAGCGCAAAAGATAAATCTAGCTTAACGCCAATCGTACAAACCACATCAGGTAAAAAAGCATCAACACGCACTTATCAGAATTTATTGTCTAGTCCTTACGATATTCAGCTATTTAAGTTCTATTCTGAGGGACAGTTAATTAAGCTAAACCTGAATGCTAATGCGCAGCAAATTGGTAACCCAACATACCTTAAACACTTCTCGGTTTCGCCAGACTCTACCAATCTAGTGGTTGGTATGATGGCCGATCCTTTTTCATTCCAAGTGCCTTACAGCCGCTTTCCAGCGGTATGGCAAGTGTGGGGAATGCGCGGTTATCCATTATTTGAAGTTACAAGGCAGCCACTAGCCGACGCACTGCCTGCGGGCTTTGATAGCGTGAGAGAAGGGCCGCGAAAGATCCAGTGGCGTGACGACCATGGCGCGACGCTAATATGGGCCGAAGCGCAAGATGGTGGGGATATGAGTGCGAAGGTTGACTATCATGACCACCTTTATACGATTAGTTCGCCATTCAAAAAAGAACCTGAACTTTTCGCAAAAGTAGAACGTCGTTTTTCGAGTATTGAATGGGCCGATAATAATGTTGCGATTTTGAATGAATGGCGCTTTGCCGATCGCAGTGTCCGTTCGTCAGTATTTTCTCCGCGTAATCCAGAGCAAAATCGAGTGGTGTTCTCAGAGCGCAGTTATAATGATGCATACAAAGATCCTGGCAACTTTGTATATGAAAATAGTGATTTAGGTTCAAGAGTATTGAAGCTAGTTGGAGGCAGGTATTTGTTTTTAACGGGCAACGGTGCATCTGAGAAAGGCAACATTCCTTTTTTAGATCGTTTTGACGTAAAAACCAACACTTCAACTCGTATTTGGCAGTCGAGCGAACCTTATTACGAAAGAGTGCGTGCAATGTTAGATGACGAAGGTATGCGCTTTATTACCGTGCGTGAGTCACGCCAAGAACAACCCAACTTTTTTGTCCGTGACTTGCAGTTTGATACTTTGGAGCAGCTAACTAAGTTTGCGCACCCTTATCCTGCATTTAAAGGCGTTGTAAAAGAGCAAGTCAAGTACAAACGTGATGATGGCGTTGAGCTGTCTGGTAATCTTTATCTTCCTACAGATTATGACCCATCAAAAGGTCGTATACCTGTGCTGATGTGGGCTTATCCGCTTGAGTTTAAAGATAAAGCCGTTGCTTCGCAGGTGCGCGAATCACCTTACCAATTTCCATATATTGGCTATTGGGGACCAATGCCGTATTTAGCAAAAGGTATTGCAGTTTTTGATGATCCGACGATGCCGATAATTGGGGCAGGTGACGCGCAACCAAATGATACATTTAGGCAGCAATTGGTTGCCAGTGCAAAGGCAGCTGTTGATACCTTAGTAGAAAAAGGGATAGCAGATCCTAAGCGCATTGCGATTGCAGGGCATTCTTATGGAGCATTTATGGTGGCTAACTTACTCGCCCATAGTGACTTGTTTGCCACTGGCATTGCGCGAAGCGGGGCATATAATCGCACCTTGACGCCGTTTGGTTTTCAGGGGGAGCCGCGTAACTTCTGGGAAGCGCAAAACGTCTATGCCAACATGTCGCCTTTTTTCCACGCGGAAAAAATCAACGAACCTATGTTGATGATCCATGGAGAGGAAGATCCAAATTCAGGTACTTTTCCTATGCAATCTAAACGTATGTTTGCTGCAATGAATGGCTTAGGTGGTAATGCAAGGCTAGTGATGTTGCCAGAAGAAGGCCATGGCTATAAAGCACGTGAAAGTATTTTACATGTACTTTGGGAGCAAGAGCAGTGGCTTGATACCTATTTGTTTCCAAAAGAAAAGCAAGAAGATATGGAAGTGTCTCCGACAGAGCCGATTGCTATTTCAACGCAAGCTATTGTTGAGCAGTAAACTCTTTAAGTTAAGCGCTGTACTGCGCTTAGATTAAAACTAAGTAACCTGAACTCTGGATGAAAAGTTAGTTAATAAACTAAAATATCCATGGTTGAAAGTGTAATATCGCTCTAGCAAGATGATGTTTTTTAATACAAGGCAAATTTGTATGTCAGTAGCTTGTCTATTGCAAACAGGTTTAACTCTGTAGTAAGGGGTAACAGCTGCTAGAAAACATGTTGTTATGATGAGTTCAGGTTAATTATTGTTTTTTAGAATGTCAGAAGCTGGATCGAGTTTCTCGTGGTCAATGATAGAGAACAGATATGAACACCGTGCTAAAGGTAGTACACAATGATTGATTTACTCGCTACATTTATTTTCTTTTTTGCTGTTATAGATCCCATCGGGACAGTCCCTGTTTTTATTGCTGTTACTAAAAACTATGACGAAGTACAAAAACGGAAAATAGCCCTTTTTGCCACGCTTGTATCTGCGGCAATTCTGGTCTTTTTTGTTGTTGCAGGTGAACTTATTCTAACTGCAATGGGAATACCTCTGTCTGCCTTTCAGATTGCGGGTGGAATTGTGCTGTTTCTTTTTGCATTGTCGATGATCTTCGGTGAAAGTAAGCCTGAAGAAGAGGTGAGAATGGTCAAAAGTCATAATGATACGGCTATTTTCCCTTTGGCTGTGCCGTCAATAGCTGGCCCAGGTGCAATGCTTGCTGCTGTTTTATTAACAGAAAATGCTAGATTCAATATTTGGGAACAAGTGCAGACGGTTGCTATGATGCTGTTAGTTTTAGCCATAGTGTGTGTGTTGATGTTATGTGCCAGCTTCATGCACCGCATTATTGGTAATGGTGGTGCGAGTGTTATCAGCCGAGTAATGGGATTGATCCTAGCATCCGTCGCGACGACAAATACGCTTTCAGGCTTAAAAGCATATTTTGGATTATAAGTAATCTAGATGATCAGCTTACTTTCTCGTTCGCTTGGAGAGCAGAAGAGGCTTCGTTATCGAAGCCTTCCTTTCTGTGAATTCACTCTTTGCTCGATACTGAGCTGCCAACAGATGCTGTGATCACCATAAAAATGGCAAGCCATTGCCAAACGGTCAGTAACTCTCCAAGAATTAAAAAGCCGGCCAACGCCGCAACCGCAGGTTCAACACTCATTAAAATACTAAACCCTTGTGCAGGCATTTTTCGAAGTGCTACCATTTCAAGGCTATAAGGCAGGGCACTGGATAATAAACCAATCGCGATACCTAATGGGATCAGTGACCAATCAAGCAGTGCAGCACCTTGTGAAACCATACCAAACGGCACGATAGCAAGGGCCGCAACCGTCATGCCGATTGCCACAGTCACCCCGCCGGAACTTTCATTGCCTGAGCGCTTACCATAGAGAATATATCCCGCCCAACAAGCGCCAGCAACCAAGGCTAAAGCAACGCCGACTGGGTCTAAACCATTGACATCGCCAAGATCTGGTAACAATAACAAGATCCCTAAAATAGCAAATGCAACCCACAAATAATCACGTTTCCGTTTAGATGAAAACAGCGCTACGGCAAGCGGCCCGGTAAACTCTAATGCCACACCAATACCAATAGGAATACGCTCAATGGCGTAGTAAAAGGTGATATTCATTCCGCCCAAGCATAGACCATAAACGATAAGTGGTCGCCAGTTTGCTGGTAAATGACGCCAAGGTTTGAACACCAAACATAAAATAAGAGCTGAAAATCCAAGGCGATATGCTGTGGTACCCTCGGGTCCAACAAACGGAAATAACTGCTTGGCAATAGAGGCACCGGATTGAATGGTGACCATAGCGCAAAGCAGGCATAAAATCGCAATGACAAAGTCGCGGCTAAGTAGTGGCATTGAGACCCCAATAAGATAAATAACAAGCTTAAAAATGGCGATATAAGGCTAGTCTAATCGTGTCTAAATAATGGCTCAATTACTTTTGTATATTTTATGCCTTTCTTGGTTTTTGAAATGGTTATTTGTTGATTTATTTACTTTTGATTTTCAGGGTTTTCTTTTTGTTATCGTTCCAAATTTGTTTACGTACTCAGGTAGTTAAGCCAAGCACTTTCATGTTTTTGCATATTTTTATGCTTTTTCGAGTCCAAGTGCGCGAGCTTATCGCTGTCATTGATAAAAGGGCCTGCTCTACAAATGGTGCAGTAATTATCACCCAAATAGTCAGGTACTTTGAGTTTTTCTTTGATGGCGTGAGCTGGGTTTACAGACCAGTAATAGCTAATACCGCTGGTGTCTTTTACGTGCTTATCACGGTCGACATTGCGAATTTGATATTCTGGGAACTGTGAAATCTCAAATCGAGATTGGCCGAGGTAATATTGTTCAAGTCCGTTGATCAGGCTACCTTCTAGATTCCACTCAATATAGGGCTTTACGTCCTTTGACGTAATGATCCCGAGCTGAGCGCCATTTGGGTCAAGTGTATAAGCCGCTGCGTTTATTAAGAATTCTCGCAGCAATTTCCGATTGAGGCTGTTAACGCTCAAGGTCTGGTTTTGGAAGCTTTCAAACGAATCAAATGCAGGAATGAGAGGAAATTGAAAAATAACTGCATCAAAGGCATGCGGCGGCACTTTTTGCCAACAATGTGCCTCAGTGACATCAAATTGAGTCACAACACTAACCCCTAAATCATGCAGCTTATCAAATGCATTATCTTGATATTTATGCTTAAGTTCATTTTCACTATCGTACACACTGGCAGTAAGGTGGGCTGGAGCAAAATGTTTTGCTAATGAATATGAAAAGCTTAAATCGCCATCGCCAACGGTAAGAATACGCCAGTTTTTATCGAGTATCATGGAGCTGTCTAAGTCAGTAAAAGGAGGAGTTTATCAAACTAGGCAGTTATCTTGTAGCAATTGGCTCTTTTCTGATGGATTTATTAGCTTAAAGCCAACTAGACAAAATACAACAGCCAAATGCCAAACTCCTCCAGCCACAATTGCAAAACTGGTGGTTTTTTCAGGGAAACCTATGGCTAGCGGCAGTGTAATTGCTCCCCTTACTAAACATAACGTTGAAATAGTAAAGATGGCAGGGCGAAGCATAGGTAATGGTTTGATCCACTTGAGGGTGGAAAGTGCGTAGGCGGCAGTGGTTAGAAATAATGCAGAGATAAAAACGGTTGCTGTCGGCGCATACTAAGTGCCAGCGATGGCGGAGTCGATAATATCTGTTGGGGCAAGTTGCGCACGATAGCAACTAGCACCCAAATAAATACATGAAAGATGTGCAACTGCGGTAAAAATAGCAATACCCGCGAATGTTGAAAGGAAAATACAGCTTATCAGTCGTTTCGTGTGGTCTTGCATTGATTTCCTTTACGTTAAGCGGGTAAATTGAGAAGCCCTGTAGTGCTTCTTATCAATGCCCTAGTTGATCGAGTAAGTCCATTACTTCAACGCTGGCATGTTCCATTTGGTTAAGCTGTTTAACTGCGCCTTGAGAATCGCCTGCTTTAAACTTTTTCATTGCTTCTACACCAGCTCTATGAACTTCTTTATGCGGAGCTTCTAGACGTTTAAACGCGTTGTGACCGCCAAACTTTTGGGCGCCATCGCCACCAAACCACTTACCTAAGCGGCACATCGTATGATCGGCAAAGTCGCTGATATTTTTATGGCTATTACCAATAATCACGTTGTATACGTCTCCTTTCCAAACGACATGATCAAGCTTTACGGTCTGGATAAAGGTTTGAGTAGTAGAGACCAAAATGGTGTCTTTCATTGAATCACAACAACTTACAATCCCTTCGTATTCATCGTTTAGGTGTCCAATACTGTCAGATAGCGTGATATTAGACGCTTGAATTTCTTCTACAGCACTCACTGTTGTGTGAGTTGTATCGATGATTTTTTTGACTAAATCGGAGACTTCGTTAGCGGATTCATTGGTATTGGTTGCCAGTGCGCGCACCTCATCGGCGACAACCGAAAAGCCACGGCCTGCTTCACCTGCTCGGGCGGCTTCAATAGCAGCATTGAGCGCTAGCAGATTCGTTTGATCTGAAATTTTTGAAATCGTCGTAACAAAGGTATTAATGCTATCAGCCATCTGTGATAAGCCAGAAATATTGCTAGTCATTTTGTCCATATTGCTGCCGAGCTGCTCCATTCCAGCCAGTATTTTACGCAATGCGGTTTCAGATTTAGAAAAGGCGGAGTTTACTTGCTCAATTGAATGGCTTTCTTCTTCAATACTCATAAAGCTTGCAAGAACAGTTTCTCGTATTCCCTGCACTTGGCTTAATCCATTCAACGCACACTGCAGTAGCTGATTGTCAGTATTATCATTGAGCGCAGCTTGTGTACCTACGATTTCCTGCTTTAATGCCTCATTTTCAGAGGTTAACTGCGCATTAGCCTGTTTTAAACTGGCAACCTCTTGTTGCGCGGCTAATAAGGCTTGTTGGGTTTCATTGTTTGTAAATAATCTTGCAAACATGCTGGCTTACCTTGTAACTTTATTTTAACGCAAGCTTAGCAATCATTCTGCCATAGTGCTACCTCTTTGAGCTTTAAAAAACGTATAAATTTAGAGAAGTTAGTGTAGAATTTGGATTAGGTTTCTGGGCGCTAAGCACCATTGAGATTTAGTCAATAAATCCGTGCTAATGCATCATCCTCTAGCACTGGATCTGAGTGATTTTCCACGTTTATCGCCATACATGTTTTCATCGGCATCGTGGATGATGAGATCTGCCTGTTTAGTCGGATCTACTTTGACCATTCCAATACTGACGTTAATTTTGTATTCCTGTAGTCCCTTTAATAATGCCGTTCTCACTTCGTCTGTATCTGGAAGCACCGCATTGATATAGGCAATAAATTCGTCACCACCGATACGAAAGCTGTAATCTAAGCCAAAGTACTCTTTCATATTTTGAGTAAATTTAATTAAAACTTCATCACCAATGTGATGACCGTAGTTATCGTTGACTTGCTTAAAATTATCTAAGTCGAGATAGAGTAGCCATTGATTATCAAAGCGATGTGTTTGCAAGCCTTCAAAACATGCGCGACGACTGCCCACACCCGTCATTGCATCATGGTTAGCTTCATATCGCATCCGCTCCTCTAACAACCTTCTTCTCTCTACTTCTTTTTTTAGCTCTGTAATGCTGGCTCTTTTATTAGTGATCATACAATAAAAGCCAAAGCTGATGAGTAAAAAGCCGATATTTTTCAAAGATGTGTCAAAGCTAAGTAAGGGGATGGAAAAACCGTCGGTAAAATTATCAATAATATCAAGGAGTAGGCCCGCACAATACACAAGTAGTGCGAGGCGCAAGAATTGGCTCGCAATTTCTTTGGTGATCAAGTTGAATAAAGTGAAGGAGATACCAAACCAAAATAGCTCTTCGTAGCTCTCGTATTCGTAATGACCGATATAGTACATGTAGCCACCAAAAACGATGATGGCCACCCATATTACCAGCGGCAGCAAAGTCGTTCTTATCAAAGCGCTGTGACCCTTGGTGATATATATCTTTAGTTATAGTTAATTGAGCTTCAGAAGCAAGTTACTTATGTGTTTAACTCAAGTGCTTGAGCAATCATAAATAGATGGCTAACAAAGACGAGAGAAGTCAATACCGTTCGCATTTTTTGATAGTCTTTATGGTAGTCTCCCCAGCGCGGTGAACTGCGCTCTATAAAATATACAAGCCAATATGCGATAGCGAGATATAGTAGCAGCCATTGTGGTGATACGACACTAAGTAGTGGGTAAGGGATCACGACGATCACGGCAAGTATCGCTTGTTTATAGGTTTGCTCCCCCGCACGCCATAAGTTTCCCGCCATAAAAGCAAGAATCCCTAGGCTATAAAATTGAAAAGCATGAAGCACATCGCTTGATACGCCCGTCATTAACGTCCACGCGATACAAGCCAAAAAAGGAAGAAAGCCAAAGTAACCAAGTTGAATATGATTGAAGTACGGGTGCATAGTCACGCTCTACTGTTTTTAATTGCTGGGATCATACCGTAATTAACGTATTTTTATACTCTTATACTGAATTAGTTGATCACTCAAAAAACTACTATCAGTTTTTTCGATTACAGTGATTCAAACAATCCATTTTATTTAAATATCACTTCCCCTTATCTTTGTACTCAAGCCAAGGCGAATAACAATCGCCAATATTAATTCAAACTAAACAACAGTGAGGAAAGCGATGAGCACTTCATTAATCAACACAAAAATTCAACCATTCAACGCAACAGCATACCATGGTGGCGACTTCGTAGAAGTTTCTGAGCAGGACCTTTTAGGTAAATGGTCAATCGTATTCTTCTACCCTGCTGATTTCACTTTTGTATGTCCAACAGAGCTTGGTGATTTAGCTGATTATTACGCACAGCTGCAAGAAATGGGTGTAGAAGTTTACTCTGTATCAACAGACACACACTTCACACACAAAGCGTGGCATGACGCGTCAGAAACGATTAAGAAAATTCAATTCCCAATGATTGGTGACCCAACAGGCCGTATTACTCGCAACTTCGGTGTAATGATCGAAGAAGAAGGTTTAGCACTTCGCGGTACTTTTGTAATCAACCCTGAGGGTGAAATCAAAGTTATTGAAACGCATGACTTAGGTATTGGTCGCAGCGCTAAAGAGCTAGTACGTAAAGTACAAGCTGCTCAATACATCGCATCTCATGATGGTGAAGTATGTCCTGCGTCTTGGCAGCCAGGTGAAGAAACATTAGCACCTTCACTAGATCTAGTTGGCAAAATCTAAACTGTCATAGGGAGTGCTGCATGCACTCCCAAATAAACCATCCAGATGAACTAAATTCATCGTTTTTGCGAATTTTTACTGTAGTTTCTGCAGAGGGTTACCTTATATGTTAGACAACCAAATTAAAACTCAACTACAAAGCCACTTTAGCTCTCTACAACGTCCGATTGAACTCGTCATTAGTCTTGATGACAGTAAAAAATCGCAAGAGCTAAAAGGGTTAGCACAAGACTTAGCGTCATTGAGCGATAAAATTACTTTATCTGAATCGCATGAAGGTGAGCGTATCCCACAAATGGTGGTGCGTGGCGTTGAAACAAAGAGCGAAGTTACGTTTGCTGGTGTTCCTATGGGACATGAGTTCACCAGCTTGGTACTTGCATTATTACATTCAGGTGGTCATGCCACTAAAGCATCGGCAGACGATTTGGAGCTGATCAGGAATATAGATAACCCATTGAACTTTGAGGTTTACATTTCACTGAGTTGCCAAACTTGTCCGCAAGTGGTACAGGCCTTGAATCTCATGGCGGCTGTTAACCCAAATATTACCACTACCATGATTGATGGCGCTTTGTTCCAAGAAGAAGTGGAATCGCGCAACATCATGGCCGTGCCAACAGTGTACTTAAACGGTGAACAATTTAGTCAAGGCGCGGTGAGCCTAAGCGATATTTTACTTAAACTTGATAGCAAAGCCGGTGAAAAACAAGCGGCACTACTTAATGAGAAAGACGTGTTTGACGTGCTGGTTGTAGGTGGCGGCCCTGCTGGTGCATCAGCTGCAATCTATGCCGCTCGTAAAGGGCTAAACACAGGAGTAGTTGCGGAGCGCTTTGGCGGTCAAGTTGCCGATACTCTGGGTATTGAGAACTTTATCTCAGTGCAAAAAACGGAAGGTCCTAAGCTGGTTGCACAGTTAGAAGAGCATGTTAACCAGTATGGCGTTGATGTGATGAAGAATCAGCGTGCAGCGGCAATTAACAAAGGTGAAACCATTGATATCACGCTTGAAAGCGGTGCGGTATTAAGGGCCAAATCTCTAGTCTTAGCAACCGGTGCGCGATGGAGAAGCATGAATGTACCCGGTGAAACTGAGTACAAGGGTCGAGGTGTAGCATATTGCCCACATTGTGATGGTCCGTTATTTAAGGGGAAACCTGTTGCTGTTATTGGTGGTGGTAACTCGGGTATAGAAGCTGCCATCGACTTGGCAAATATTGTTGAGCATGTCACGGTATTAGAGTTTGCCGATACACTTAGAGCTGATGAAGTGTTGATTAAAAAGGCAAAAAGCCTTACTAACGTTACCATTATAAAAAACGCACAAACCACTGAAGTCGTTGGAGATGGTAATAAAGTAACCGGTCTTAACTATATAGACAGGGTAAGCGGTGACACTCATTCGTTAGCATTGGCTGGCATTTTTGTCCAAATTGGGCTGGTACCAAATACTGAATGGTTAAAGTCGAGTGAAGTTGCACTTAGCCGCTTTGGTGAAATCGAAATTGACAGCAAAGGGGCGACGAGTTTAGCTGGCGTTTACGCCGCAGGCGACGCAACCACCACGCCGTTTAAGCAAATTATTATTGCGATGGGTGGGGGAGCAACGGCAAGCTTAGGCGCTTTTGATTATCTAATTCGATTAGGGCAAGACGACGAGCAAGCAGCTTAATTATTCGCATTACTGGAAAGAATCATTGCAACTATACACCCATGCAATGCTCCCAAGCCACACTCTAGCAGTGTGGCTTTTTTTTGGCTTAGAATTCGAAGTCTCGATGCTACTTTGTATTCTATTTTAGTCTTTACGATAGTGGTTTTTAGATAAACTTACCCTGTTGATTAGGCTGGTAATATTTTCTTCCGTTGGCCGTTAAATAAACGGAGCTTACGAGCGACAAAAAACATAAGAACGCTGCGTAAAGCAGCTCCTACCTCAAAGTGCAATTTGCCGTGTGGGAGGTGGTTTATCCGGCGAGAAGTTACTCGCTTAGCAGAGTCGATGGTCGGTTGGTTAAGGAATACAAGATCGCTGCGTAAAGCAACTCCTACCTCAAAGTGCAATGTGCCGTGTGGGAGGTGGTTTATCCGGCGAGAAGTTACTCGCTTAGTAGAGTAGATAGTCGGTTGGTTAAGGAATACAAGATCGCTGCGTAAAGCAGCTCCTACCCTATGTGTAGTGGGCTTTGTGGGAGGTGGTTTATCCGGCGAGAAGTTACTCGCTTAGCAGAGTAGATGGCCGGTTGGTTTAGGAATACAAGATCGCTGCGTAAAGCAGCTCCTACCTCAAAGTGCAATGGACTGTTTGGGAGGTGGTTTATCCGGCGAGAAGTTACTTGCTTAGCAGAGTGGATGGTCGGTTAGTTAAGGAATACAAGATCGCTGCGTATAGCAGCTCCCACCTCAAAGTGCAATGGGCTGTATGGGGCGCGATTTATCCGGCGAGATCAAGGTGTAGTGAGCCGTCAAAACAATATAAAAACCTTTAATTGGCCGTGCTGTCGCCTTTTTGTCGCCACACTTTCGCTTATTTGGCGTTTTAAGCTCTGCATTTTTAGGGTATTAATTAATAACGTAAAGGGATCGATGTGAGTGTAAAAAATGAAAATTGATGCAGCTTTGATAATCAGGCACCGAATACTCAAGGGGTGGACACAAGAGCAATTAGCTGGTGCTTCAGGTTTAAGCAAAAGAACCATTCAGAGGGTCGAAAGAGAGGCGAGTGCTTCAATGGAAACTCAGAGGGCACTGGCAGCCACGTTTAATTTAGATTATGCAAGTCTTACTCTTAAGGAGGCTAGAGTGATGAAAAAATATGAATATAAAACAGTTGAATTACCATTTAAATTGCGCTTTTTTAAATCTGGGACGCCAGACGTGCAGTCGCTATTAAATGCTGAAGGGCAAAATGGCTGGCAATTAAAACAGGTTGTTATTCCTGCATCAAGCTTTGGTGAATCTGATTCCATGGTTGTTATTTTGGAGCGAGAGACAGAATAGCTGAGCTGGCGTTGACTCGTTTTTTGCCTGTCACACCATCAATTCAAGTCTATGTACTACCTGTGGGTTGTAATGGTGCTGCGGAGATAAACTGCTCAAAATGTTCACACCAAATAATAGCACTCTGAAACTGAGTCAGATCAACTTTGCGATACTTAGGCAATACAAACTGTGAAAATTGATTAATGTTAGCTATTTCTATCATGGTATGTTTTTGCGCTTTAAAGTCGGCTTCCGTCTCAATAAATGCCTTGGCGAGATAAAGGCGATAATCAGGTCCTGGAGCTATCTCACCCACGAATGCAATGTGGTTATCAGTAAAATAGATCTCACCAGTGGCGTAGTGTAATGCGTCTGAATCTTTAAGCTCCTTCTTGAATTGGCCTTTGTATGTTGCGGCTTTACTTATCTCAAGTATTTCCGTGTGCTTAGCCGCCGGAGGTTGTGTCATTATCGGTAAAGTGTACACACCCATAGTAAACCCTGTGATAAACACCACAATGAGCAAAAGTAACGTAAATAGCGTTCGCAAAATCATTTCCAAGTAAGCAGTAAAGTCAAAGTATAGCCAAATTATAAGACTCTAGTACAAAAAGTGAGTGCGTAAAAAGGATTGTTTTTAATATTTTTGATAGGAACAAAGTGTTTTTATTAAATGTAATTTAGGACCCAGTGTAGATAAAACTTTACACTGAGTAGCAT
>NZ_JAKEVK010000102.1:0-15802 GCF_022398435.1 Pseudoalteromonas sp. Isolate6
CTTATATACCTTAAAGAAATGACGGTAGACCCACTGTCAGACATAGCTATACTTCACTCTCGATACGCCAAATACAATTATTTTGTGTGGTGGTTTTTAGGGTTTTGTTTGTGGAATATAGGGCGGAGGCGCGGAAATACACACATAGATACTTTTAGAATGAGCACAGGTGCGCTCAATATTAATGCGTTTAAGACTATAAATATTAATCCATCATAGGCTTTTTGTGGCAGCAGCACATGGATACTGAGGAATTTATCCGCTAAGAGAATCAATAACCATGATAAAAAGGTGGCTAGAAAATGGTCTAATTTTAGGAAGTAGGCAATAGGGAAAGTTGCAAAAAATATCATCAGGTAGCCGTAGTTTAGGTTGGTGCTGAGTGTGTTACAAAGCCACAGGGTCACGGCTAACAAGGAAATTGTAGATGTGTGCAAAAAGTGTGATTTTATTCCCTGACTTCCAGTAGCCATTTACGTTCCTTACTGACTGTGGTGGTGTACATTTGTTCAGCAATTACATCCGAATTTGTTCGATAACACAACGGCTTTTTCAATGACTCCACTTTGCAGCAAAATGCCTCGCTAACGTAGCGCTGTAAAACGCTTCTATCATTGCTTATGAAGAAGCGCTTGACTTCTTAAAAGTGCAAATTAAAGCGGTTTGATGGCGATAATATCCACCGCTTTTGCCAACCATCCTTGATACAGTGTAAATACCTGTTTGGTGTAAGCTTGCTGATGATGAAAATCGAACGCGGCTTGATCGACGAAGCGCTCAACTAAGGTAAGCTGGGTGCGGTTTTCATTTTCATAAAGTTCAAAGCGTAAACATCCTACTTCTGCTCGAGTGGCTGGCAAGATCTCTTGGATTGCGTTAATACAATCTTGATAGTGCTCGGTTTTAGGTGTGATATGGGCGATAAAGTTGACGTTATAGTGGTTGTTGGCCATGGTATTTCTCCATAATGCGTTTAGTAATGGCGGTAACTGGGGCTGATAAAACATAGGCGGCGGTAAAAGAAGCTGGCCAAGCATTAGCAAAGGCATGTGCCCATCGCGTGGTAAAGTCCGCCATTAATCCCAAATTGATGTACGTGACCCATCCAGACACCATAAACGATAGGCACAATGACAGCAGTAATGTAAAAATGAGTTTTTGCATGTTTCCTCCTTTGGCTGTTGGTATGATTGTAGGGAGTTGCCAGCCGATCAGAATGGCAAAAATGGAAAGCTAAGATTGCGGAGATAACTATGCTAGATGACTTAAGACTCTTTGTTGAGGTAAGCCGCCGAGGAAGCTTTGCCAAGGCGGCAGAAGACCTTGGCATAGGCGCGCCGACGCTATCTAAACGGATGTTAGCGCTAGAAGACAAGCTTGGTTATCCGCTATTACTGCGTAGCGCCAGAGGACTTACATTAACGAATCATGGTCAAGCTGTAGTCGATGAGATGGCTGATCCACTGCTTGCGCTGCATACAAAAAGTGAAACGCTTTCGACACTAGAAGCTAAGACGTTCCACCTGCTATGCCCGCAAAACCTAATAATTGATCCATTATACGATGCACTGCAATCGTTTCAGTCGCAACATCCTGATATTCAATTACATGTTGAACCTGCCAACAGTGTGGCCTTGTTAAGCCAAAAACGCTTTGATTTAGCGATCCGTGTTGGCGAGCTGGAGGATTCTAGCGTCTATCAAAAACAGCTGGGGAAAATCGCGGTAAGAGTGGTGGTTGCCACGGAAATTGCGACTACACAAACCCTATTTTTGCCCTTTAAAGCATCGCAACTGCCTGCAACCGATGAGTGGCGAGCACTGCTGGCGCAGTTTAGTCACGTCTCTTATGTGGGTGATATTACCTTAGTGCGTAAATTGGTAGGCTCGGCTAACGGTGCTGGCGTCTTGCCGATGACAGAAATTGCAGCGTTGGCAGCGCAATCTCAAACCACATTTAGCTATATCGGTGACTGCCAATTTATTCGCAGCATCTACGCACTTTGGCCAAATCAACGAACTCCACCGACTTACACCAGAGATTTTATTGAGTTACTGCAAATGCGGTGTCAGGAGCTTGATTATCTGCAAGGGGCAGTGATAACTCTATAATGAACACCGTACAATCGCATCTTATCCTAAGCTCAGATTGCGCTCAAAATGCACGATATCGACATCAGGCTTTAGCTTATAGAGCTGCGCTAAACGTCCGCCTGACTTGACCTTTTCATCTAGTGCTTCAAACATGTTTGAGGCTTCGATACGTCTTACTAAGCTCTTGCGCTGAATGGGTTTGGCGATAATGGCCTCGATGGCGGTTTTGAGTTGTCCAATGGTAAATTGATCAGGCAAACAATAAACCGGGATCATGGAATATAACGCCTTTTGCTGCAGCCGTGCCTTGGCCTTTTCAATAATGTGTTTATGATCAAAAGCCACGGCGAGATCTGGGATCTCGCTAAGATCTACCCATCTCACATCATCTACTGAGTCAATTTGCGTTGCCACTTGCTGAGGTGAAATCAAGGCGTAATAAACCAAGGTGACACTAAAGCCTCGCGGATCACGGTTGATCCCAGAAAAAGCCTGAAGTTGCTCTAGGTATTGTGGGGCAACACTGGTTTTCTCTTTGATCTTACGCAACGCGCTCATATCCGTGTTGTCATCCAGCTCAACATCAACAAACCCCCCAGGTAATCCCCAGCGGCCTTTAAAGGGAGCGTTAGCGCGTTTTACCAGCAGCACTTTTAAGCTGTCCTGCAAAATTGTAAATAACACGCTGTCCACCGTGAACAGTGGGTTTTGGTATTGGGTTAAATCGTAATCAGGGCTCATGAGATTTTTAGTTTGTGTCTTTTAGACACAATAAACAATTGTAGTCAGTATGGCAAATATACTGAATATCCCTATGTTAAAAATAAACACTAAATGTCCTTTAGACATAAAGATGTTGATTGATCAAAAAATGTTTGATACCTTATTTGTGTCTTAGGGACATTATTAAGGAAAGGTTATGAAAGTCACGAGTTATGAATTCTCTGGAAACAAAAAAGATGTTCAATATGAAGCATTTACCTTCTCAGGCGGGGAAGAGCATATTCGTTTCAAAGCATTTGATTTCCGTGATTGCGAAAAAGTGCAAATCACAGCCAGAGTGACCAATTCTTCTCATATCATGCGTTTACTGATGGCGGTGGATGCATTGAAGCGACTTTGTTTGGCGCGGACGCCAATAGAATTAGTGTTACCCTATTTCCCCTATGCGCGCCAAGACAGAGTATGCGTGACGGGCGAAGCGCTAGGTGCAAAAGTGATGGCGTCACTTATCAATCAACTGGCGCTAGACAAAGTCACCGTGTGGGATGCACATAGCGACGTTGTACCTGCACTCCTTGAGCGAGTGGAAAATGTTGAGCAAACGACATTGATATCTCAGTGTCCGGCTTTACAGCGACAGTTGCAGTGCGGTGCACTCAGTTTAGTTTCACCAGATGCTGGAGCGAGTAAAAAAACACTGAAAATTGCGCAGCATTTTGGTGGTGAGGTTGAGGTTATCCAAGCACAAAAAGTACGAAATCTTAAAACGGGTGAAATTGTACAAACGCAGGTACTTGGTGAGGTAAAGGGTAAAGATTTACTGATCGTTGATGATATTTGCGATGGTGGTAGAACCTTCACCGAACTTGCTAAGGTACTAAAAGCACAAGGCGCTAACTCAATTGCGCTTTACGTAACACACGGTATTTTCTCTCAAGGATTAGGCGTTTTTAGTGGACTGATCGATACCGTTTATACGACTAATTCGTGCCGTGATAAAGGCGACTTGGTTGAACACCACGATGTGCAATTTAACATGATTGAATTATAAGGAATATTGTCATGACAATTACCGCAGCAAGTATGCAAAAAGACGTGTATAAAGAATTTCACAGCCGCGCCTATCATCCTGAAGTGACAGAGGTTTATGCAAACTTTACCTCGCGCAGCGGTAAATTAAGTAATGTTGCAAATAACGATAAAGTGGCTTTTGTGGGGCTGCAGTATTTTATCAAAAGTTACTTACAAGAAGAGTGGCAAGACTTTTTCGCCGCAGACAAGCACACCGCTGTGGCAAATCATAGACGGATCATGACAGCAATGTTGGGCTACCCGGTGGATGTAGGTTATCTCGAGGCGCTACACGACTTAGGCTATTTACCGCTGAGGATTAAAGCGCTGCCAGAAGGGACTTTAGTACCGTATCAGGTGCCGCCCATCACTGTGGTCAATACCAAGCCTGGATTTGAATGGCTAACCAATATGATTGAGACTGTCTTAAGCTGCGAAAACTGGCCAATCCAAACGAGCGCTACCACCTCAGTTGCATATTTAAAAGTGTTCCGAGAATTTGCTCAAAAAACCGGTTTACCTCAGGAGATCGTGCCGTTTCAGGGCCATGATTTTAGTTTTCGCGGCATGTTTGGTAAGCACGCTGCGGCGATGAGTGGTTTTGGTCACCTTGCGTCTGGCCTTGTGGGGACGGATACTATTCCTGCGGTACTATTTGCTGAAAAGTACTATGGCGCAGATGTCGACAAAGAGCTGGTCGGCTGCTCAGTAGACGCAACCGAGCACTCTGTAACCTGTTCTTGGATCCAAGAAGGTGAAATCGAGTTTTTCCAATATTTGATGCGTGAGCAGTCACCGACCGGGATCCTCAGTGTGGTCTCTGATACTTGGGATTTTTGGAAGCTAGTCACCGAGTATTTACCAGAATTAAAAGCAGAGATCATGGCGCGTGATGGCACTGTGGTGATCCGTCCAGACTCCGGAGATCCAGTGAAAATCCTGACTGGGTATTGTGTCTCACCAGTATCAGAATATAGCGAGTTGGTTGACTCTCAGCAGCAAGCGCAAGAAATGGCAATGACAGATGGCTTTGAAGCGTATCGTTGGCAGGGAAATTACTATGCAGTTGAGCCTCACTCAAGGCAGCTGCAGGAGTGTGAAGTAAAAGGACTGATAGAATGTCTCTGGGATACCTTTGGTGGCACTGTGACCGATAAGGGCTTTAAATTGCTAGACGAGCATATTGGCGCAATATATGGCGATGCAATTACCCTTGAACGTCAGCGTCAAATTCTACAGCGACTGATGGATAAAGGATTTGCGTCCAAAGTGGTGCTCGGCATTGGCTCATATAGCTACCAATATGTCACTCGCGATACCCATGGCTCTGCGGTAAAAGCAACTAGTGTGGTTAAAAATAACCAGCGTGTGGCAATTTTTAAAGAGCCAAAAACCGACAGCAAAAAGCGCTCAGCAAAGGGACTGCTCAAAGTAGAACGCGTAAATGGTGAGTTGATCTGCAAGGACAATGTGACCGAGGAAGAAGAAAAGCAGGGTTTGTTAGAAGTGGTGTTTGAAGATGGACAGCTATTAAAAGAAACCACCTTGAGTGAGATCAGAGCTTTGATCAGCGCGCAAATTAGTTAGATTCCATAGTTGCTCTCATCGTCTTTTGGTCGCGATAGGTTCCAGCCATCGCGACTTTTGTGCTTCACAATTGTACATCTAATAATTACAATCAGTACAAAAAGTACTTTCCTATGTCTGACCAATATACTGTTTTATATGTAGAAGATGACTCTAGCAGTGCCGAGATTTTAAGTTTATATCTGGCACAAGCGAATATGCAGGTTGTCCATTTCGATAACGCCCCTGATGCTCATCGAGCCTTACAAAACCTCACATTTGAGCTTGCAATTTTGGATGTTATGCTCCCAGGAGGCGATGGCCGTGAGCTACTTAAAGAAGCCGTTATGCGCAACATTCCTACCATTATGGTGACCGCCAAAGTGTCTGAAACCGACCGCCTTGAGGGGTTTGAGTTTGGTGCGGACGACTATGTGTGTAAGCCTTATAGCCCGAGAGAGGTCATCTCCCGAGCAAAAGCGCTATGTAAGCGCAGCTACCGAGGACAGCAAAGTGCCGCTTTGCTATTTGATGGCTTGAGCATTAACTTAGAGAGCAAATCCGTCACTGTGGCAAAGCAGACTCCTGCGTTGACGGCGGTAGAGTTTGAGTTACTACTCACCATGGCCAAGCAGCCGCAACAAGTATTTAGCCGGGCGCAATTAATCGAACAAGTATGGGGAAGTGATGCACCTATTACGGATCGGGCAGTCGATACTCACTTAGCAAACCTTCGTAAAAAACTAGGTGACAGTAAGGCTGAGCCCAAGTTTATCGCCACTCGTTACGGGCAAGGCTATCAATTTATCGCGCGTAAGGTGTCTTCATGAAGCTAAAAACCAAGTTTACCTTACTTGTGGCGCTTTGTACCTTTGCGCTACTCGGGAGCTTCTATCAACTATCTAAAAACTCAGCCGAGCGCACCTTTTTAGCGTTCAATAAGCAAAGTGCAGTGATATTAGGGCATACGTTGCTTGATGATGACTTAGTGGAAGCTGCATTGGCTGACAAAACCTTTGTAAACCCAGAAGCGACGTTGACGTTTTTAGCATCGACATTTCCCGAGCAACTGTTTATTTGGCGAGATGCTAACTCAACAGCGGATATAAAGATCCTCAACCCCGATCTCACTATAGATTACGAGCAGGTCAAATCCGGTCATCAATTTTCTATCCATCATTCTGGTGTTGCAGCTTTTGTGGTGCAATTTAATGAAGTGCAACATGAACTGGCGCAGAATGAAGAATTATTTTGGCTCCCCAAGGTACTGCTAAATAGGTCGTTTGAAAAAGAAGCGCTACAGCAAGCTATGCTGGACGATTTTATGCTTACTTTGGTCATTTTATCAATTATTGCTGCGTTACTTGCATGGCTGGGCTCGTGGTACTTTTTGTCGCCACTTAAACAGCTTAAACGTAGCTTTAAGGCGATAGAGTCGGGCGAGTTAGATACCCGCTTAGCGCTTAAGCGCCATGATGAAGTGGGTGAAATCATTAGCAGCTTCAATAATCTTGCGGCTTGGTTACAAGGGTTACACCAGCAATATAAGCAAATGAACTCCGACTTATCTCATGAGCTTAGGACCCCACTTAACGGTATTCGCTCACGCTTAGAAGCGATGGAAGACGGCATCTTGCCGATGGACAAGGCTCAGCTGGCGGTGATCGCCCAAGACCTTCACAACGTCAACCGTATCATCGATGACTTGTGCTTGTTATCGTTAACCGAGTCAAAGCAACTGACTTTGTCACCTGCACAGGTGAATGTTTCTGAGTTGATGAGTGCGCTTTTGGTGCGTTATCAAGCGCAGGCACAGGAGCAAGGTGTGGCGTTGACAGCAGATATTCAAGCGGGCGTAATCGTGACGCTCGATGCAGGAAGAGTTAGGCAGATAGTGGTGAATCTACTCGATAATGCGTTTAAATACGGCGCTGATGGCGGCATTGTAATGCTACACCTACATTATCAAGACAATGAACTGGTTATCACGGTGACTGATCGCGGTCAGGGTATGTCTCCTACTCAATTAACACAAATATTTGAACGCTTTTATCGAGTGCAGGCGTCACGCCATGACACATCTAGTTTAGGGCTCGGCTTACCAATTTGTCGTCAACTTGCTGAGTTGATGGGGGCGACCTTGACTGCCAATAGCACTGAAAATCAAGGAGCGAGCTTCACGCTGAGGTTTTCTCGACTAACTTGATAATTGCTTGACAATTGCTCGGCATAGTTAGCTCAACAAAAACATCAACAGTGTGAGAGCAAGATTATGAGAGCAATTATTTTATCAGTATTAGCATGTACTACCGTTGGCTGTGGCATCACCGCGTCTACCAAACCTGAGTCACTAACCTTACCGATGAAGTATACCGAGAAAGGTCATGCCTATGTAATGACAGCGCTTAATCATCAGATCACGCATCCTATGATTTTAGACAGTGCTGCGAACTTGGGGGTTTTACCCTCTCATTTAAAAGCCGCACTTGCTTTGCCAGAAGATAAAATCAGCACAATGAAAGTGCAAGGAGCCAATGGTAATTCAGAGCTGGAATTGACAAAGATAGAGCACACGAGTGTCGGGCACTTTGCGATTGAATCGCTACCGTATGTATTTCAAGATATGAACCGCTTAGAGGTCGAAGGCGTCTTACCTGGCATTTTGGGGCATGGATATATGTCGCAATATTGTAATGTGTTTGATTTTAAAAATAATGCGTTTAGCCTGTATCAAGAGGCTTGTCCAAGTAGTGTGACACAAGGTCTAGAAAGTGCACGCTTTACAATAGACGACGACTTTATCAAACTCACTGCAAGTTTTAATGGTGAACGGGTGGATGCGTTACTAGATACCGGCGCGCCAACTAATTACATCAACTCACACTTGGCAAATAAGCTATCTTTGACGCTTGGTAAAGAAGATATCGGCCGAGGTCTAAATAATATAGAAAACAAAAAGGTCGCCATAGAATCACTGCGCTTTAGCTTAGGTGGTAAGGAAATCATCAATACTGAAAGCCACTTGTCAGATATGCCAGTATTTGAGGTGCTTGGATACAAAGATGAGCCATTTATCCTACTTGGTTTAAGTAACTTTAACGATGACAAGCTAGTTATCGACTACGCTGAGAACAAAATTTACTTTTGATCCCAATGCTGCTGGCTTGACCCGACCAGTCAGTAGCGAATTATATTTCATACTAATTTAGACAGTTATTGTGTTTACTATAGCGAATAGTTATTTGAATGATCATTCAAGTAAGGTTAGTCTAGTACTCAATGAGTAGTTAACCTGAGGTTAGTTAGATCTCAGGTTATACCAATACAAAATGCACCAAAAGGAGCAACTGATGACTGACTTTACAATCCATACCGTAGAATCTGCACCGCAAAAAGGTAAACCATTACTCGAGAAGTCCCAGCAAGCGTTTGGCCGTATTCCAAACCTTCATGGCGTGATGGCTGAGTCGCCTGAGCATCTACATGGTTATCAAGTGTTACACGAAGCATTTTTAAATAGCTCGTTTAATAACGATGAAAAAACTGTGGTATGGCAAGCGATTAATGTAGAACATGAATGTCACTATTGTGTGCCTGCTCACTCCGCTATCGCTAAGTCAATGAAAGTGAGTGATGAATTGGTCAAAGCGCTGCGTGAGCAAGCACCACTGGGCGATGAAAAGCTAGAAGTACTGCGTGCTACAACACTTGAAATGTTACGTGAACGTGGCAAATTGAGTGATGCACAAACTAAAGCGTTTTTTGCCGCAGGTTATACTAAACAAAATCTGCTGGAAATTATCTTAGCGCTAAGTCAAAAAGTGATGAGTAATTACGTGAATCATATCGCGCATACTCCGCTGGATGATGCATTTAAAGCGTTTGTCTAAGTACAAAAAAGCGTCACAAAACGAAGTATCATTCAATTTGTGACGCCTCGGTATATTAATATTTCCAGTTGCTAGCAAAGGATTAGTAATCCACTGCTCAGGTTATTTAAATCGGCTTCAATTTAGTGAGTCTTCGCGCTGCGAAGATGGCTAGTCCAAACACCAAGAGCGTAGCAAAAAGGAGTGACGAAAAGCTTTGGCTTGGCGTTTGTGGCTGATTTTTGTAAAGTGGAAAGTTGAGAATATCCTCTTTCGTTACCGCTTTATCAAAAAACATGAAATCATAAAAGAAATGGCGGATCTGCTGGTGGTAGTGTGCTATTTCTTTAAAATATTCTGTTTGATGATAAGAGCTGGTGTGAGCTAATTGGTTAAGCCCAAATTGCAGCATTAAGGCTGGAGAAAGCCAGCTGAGTTTCTGTAGCTGTTGATGTCTGAGCGCTCTGTTTTGCAAATAACCTTGCCATTGCTCATCAACTGCTATGTCACTTAAATGTTGCTGAGCGAAATACCATTTCCAATCGAATGTATCACCAAGTGGTGAGGTGCTTTGCCATTGTGGTTCATGGCTTAAGAACTCATCAAGCGCAGCTTGTTGATTTTGATCCCATCCATCATTCATTATTAAGCGCTGCTTGAGGCTGATTTCAAGAGGTGTATTCGTTTGGTAGCTGTTTGATAGATAAAGGTGGATCGCGCCTGGAATAAGGATTGCAAAAATAACCCAGCTACTCAGATACGCTAAACTATTTACTACGCTACTTTTCCCCAAACTCATGATCAAACCTGCAAGAGAAAACCAAAATAGCATATAAAGTGTGATTGCGGCACACACCAACCAAAACGTTCCATCAAATGGTAAAGATAGTAGCGCTGCAGCACTGATGAGTAACACTGCGGTCAACAACCAGATCACCGCAAAGCGCAGCCCGAGTTGTTTATAAACTTGAAAGTAGGCGCGAATTGGTAGCGCACTTAATAACCGCCACCTTCCTGCATGTTGCTCATCTGAGATGAGTGTCACGGTGACAATTCCAATCACGATTGGCAGTAAATAGACAAGTACGAAACCTAAATCTAGTCCACCGGTGCGTTGTTGCGACGGATTGACGATTTCGCGGTTAAAAATTTGACCCTGTAGCGCCAATGCCTTGATTTTTGTAGCAACCATTGAATGTTGGCTTTCGCCAACAAATAACGCGGCCCACGGGCTAAGCTGCCACTGAGTGGGGGCGCTGGCATAGTAGGCGATAGAGCCAGGCTCAGGTAAGGTCTCGCGGTTGGCAACATATTCACGCTCCTTTTGAAAAACCACCGTAGATTTATATTGATCGACACGCTGTGATTTATAGCCTTGTGCTCCTTGATAAATAGCAACCAAGCCTGAGATAAGAAACAAGGCAAGTACCAGCTTGTTGACTGTGCCAGAGAACAACCGTTTGCATTCAAGCTTAAACTGAAGCATAAACTCTCCTTTGCATGAGGGGTGAATTTAAACTAAGAAAAATAATCAGCACGGCGAAGGTTGGCAGCAGCCATGTCCAGCTGAAATCACGAAGCGACCATTGTAAGTTGGGAGCGCTGTAGCTAAATGGCTCAAACTCCTGCCAATATGACTTGTCGATCCGTTGTGCTCGGTCGTTATGGTGATTAACCTGATGGGTATGCAGCTCGTTTAATTTTTGAATACGCGCATAGCGGTGTGCTTCGGCTTGTTGTTCAAAATCTAAAAAGTGTTTGGTATCGGTTCGCGTTAATGCCATAGAAAAGTCGCGCACAAATAAATACGGATTTAACCAATAAAATTTACTAATGAAGGCTTGTTGTGCATCAAATTGGGCTATTTGTTGGTCGTAGTGTTTGCGGTAAATTTGGGCGTTTAAGCGTTCACCCTCTTGCATCACCAGTCCACGATAGTTGATAGGTAAGTCTTCAACCTTGTCAACGCCGTATTGCTTTAAGGTTTGCTCCCTGAACTGATTAAAATACGGATCATTTGGATTATGACTGTTGCCTACTTTGCGGTTATCTAGTTTAACTGCGAGCTCAAAGTCATTGCGTTTTTGATGTGGGTGCTGGTTGTGAGCAAACTCAGCTAAAACACGAGGCATTAAAATCGTTAAAATAAACCAAATAGAAGTCAGTAATACGAGCGACTGTTTTGGCGCTTTTACCACAGACGACACAAAAAGTGTTAAACCAGTCCAAAATAAGCAATACAGTAAATAAATACCAAACAACAAAGCTAATCTTAAAGGGCTTTCTGTGGTGAGATCTGCTCCCGAGCTTAACGCTAGTACAAGGGCAAAAGCAAAAGCGGGGATGATGAAAATAACTGACAATAGTAGATAGCTGAGAGATTTTCCGATGATTAAATCGCGAAATGAGACGCCCATCGACATCAGTTGTCTTAACGTACCACTGTTTTTCTCGCCACTGATACTGGCAAATCCAAGCGCAACAATTAGCAATGGCCAGATTGTTAGCAAGATATTGGCCGTGCTTAATTCTGAGAAACGCAGCAGTGTGCCGCCATCTAAGTCATCCGTAAAGTTAGCACTGTTTTGCTTATGTGCCTCCAAGAAAATACTATCGCCAACCCAAGTATTAATACCAAGGTCAAAAAAGCTCAGTGCACTTGGGGGGCGAAAGGCGAAATGCCCAAAGTGGGCGACGCGGTGTGGGTGCCTATCGGGTTGCGCTTGCCATTGTTGCTCTACCAAGGCTTGGGCATTTTGTTGAGTCTGAGTGCTGTGTTGATATTGCTGGTAACCCGTAAATAATGCAATGGCGAGCAACAGTTGTATCATGATGAAAAGCAGCCACAAGACTGGGCTTTTGCGTTTACTGGCTAACTCATGGCGGAATATTTTTATCGTTTTGCTATTGATCATGCAAATATATTTCCTGTATTGACGCTGTGAACCTGAGCGATAAGAAAGTTGTATCAGCTGACTTTTTTTATTGGGGTCTTACCTGAGATCAGCTCATGATATTTCTGCTCTAATGAAGCGAGTGGCAAGTTTTTGTTTTCTATCAGTGTCAGTAGCGTGCCTTTGTCCATAATGCCGATTTTGTCTGCTAAGGTATGCGCGCAGTAAAAGTCGTGCGTGACCATTAAAATCGCCGCGCCTTTGTCGGCTAATTGCTGAATAATGCGAATAAACTCTAGAGTCGCACTTGGATCTAAGCCAGATGTTGGCTCATCTAAAAGTAAGACTTTTGCTTCACGAATAATTGCGAACGCGATCCCTACTTTCTGGCGCATGCCCTTTGAGTAACTTTTTAACGATTGCTGTCTAGCGTTTTGTTCAAGTCCAGTTTCATCTAATGCTGCGTGGATCTGCTCAGTGGTAACCGACAGCCCGGATAGGCTTGCTAAGTATTTTAAGTTATCAATGGCGTTAAACTCTTGATACAAATTGACCTGCTCAGGCAAATACACCAATTTATCTTTGGTATTTGCATCACGATGGACGTCAAGTCCGTCAATCAATGCTTTGCCGCTGTCTGGTTGTAAGAAATTTAAGAAGACATTGAGTGTAGTGCTTTTTCCGGCTCCGTTAGCGCCAAGTAAACACATGATTTCCCCTGATTGCACAACAAAGCTCAGATCGTTGAGCACTTTTTTATCTGCAAAAGATTTATCTAAATTAATGGCTTCAAGCATGAAATAATCCTTCAAAGATACTGTGCTTAGTGTAAATCTACGTAATTCTCGAAGTACTACACCTGCACAGTATTCGATTTAAAATTTGATTAGTTATAACATATCAATTGTTCAATAAATAGAAACATCTTTAGTTTGTTGGCACTAAAAAGCTCGCGGAACCCGTAAATGCACCACCATCAACACAGATTTGCGCGTTTTTATAGTAAACAAGGTCGTTTGAAAGTCGTTTTTTACAGTGGTTAGGAAAAAAAGCTTCAAATCGAACTGCACGCGTGGAGTTGATCGTTTTTTTGAATTTGATATCTAAATCTCTTAAATAGACCTCACCGACTTTTTCGCTCAATTGGTTATCCCAACAACCGTAGATTATGCCTATCTGAGATATCCAGATCATGGCGCTTTGGGCACTGAAGTGAAAGCGACCATCGCCAGGCATTTGAAATTGCTCAACGTCGACTTTACCTTCAATATAGCCAGGTGCGACGACCACAGAACTAAATGACATTTTTTCTTTACGCCAACCGTTTTCCAAATAGTCCGACATATAAGCGCGTTGCTGTTGCTGAGTAAGTTGGATCATGAGTTTTTCCTTACACTAGAAATTAATGGATTGGCAGAGTGTTGCTCCTCTGCAGACCGATTCGATGGGAGTAATATTGAATTTATGACTGCGGTGAAAAGCCCAATGGTGGTTAGGCTGTACCATGCTAAGTGATTATCTTGATTGGAATAATCAAAGGCTGCTCCAATTGCACTGCTACCTACGACCAATCCAATACCTGCAAAAAGATAGAAGAATCCGAAATGCGTTGCTACCGCGTGATTATTCGCAAGTTCAGAGATTTGACTCATGATAAATGGAAAGCTGATCATAGTGCCGAGGGTAAAAACAATGGCTAACATACTTAATGGAAGATAATAAAGTACGCCGTGGTTGTAAGGCCAATCGGGAATTAGCGTCACAAATGCCAGTCCCATCAACGCAATTCCTATGCTGATCCATTGATTTGGATGTAGCCAGCGTTCGCAAAGTCTCGTTATAAAAAACTGCAAACAAATAGAGACTAAGGCGCACAATGTGAGCACCCAAGCGACATCCTTTGGCTCACCATCTTGGCTTGTAATATGTATCGGAATGGCAAACGAAATCTGATTAATTAACATGAAGTAGCCAGTCATTACAGCGCAGAAAAGTAAAAATTCACGGTTTGAAAACACGGTACTGATAATACTTTTAGAAGGAGACATTTTTGCTTGAGCGTCTGGTTGAGTTTTGCGTTGTTGAGAGGCTGGCAATAAGAAAGCAAATATAATCGCAAAGATCACAAAGGGGATGGCGGAGACTAAACATAGCGCTGCGAAGTTGACGTTGAGCAACATCAATCCACACACTGGACCTAGTAGCTCTCCGCCGTTTCTCGCTACAGCCACCAGAGAGAACATTTGTGCACGGCTTAAGATCTCCTGTTTGGCAAAATACGCTTGTGCTGCTGGGGTAAAAAGTGCTCCAGCAAATCCTGTAAGAAAGGCCGCAAAAAATAGCAGAGGTATGATATCCGCGAATAAAAACAGCACAAACCCAATTGCGCGGAGCACACAGCCCATCATGATGAGTGTCTTGGTGCCAAACAGATCGGCGAGTAACCCACCGATGAGAAATAGTCCTTGCTGACAAAAAGAGCGCACTCCTAATACGACTCCAACTAAAGTTGCACTGAGCAGTAAATCTTGTTTTAAGTAGCCTGCCAAAAAGGGGATCAACATATAAAACCCCAGATTAAAGAAGAATGCAGCGACAAGCATCCAACGATATTCCGAGCTCAGTTTGAAATAGTAAGTAAACATAAGCGTTAGGACTCCGCGTATGGCTTTTGAGCAATTAAAATCGAGTGGAAGTTATCTGCAAATGTCTGAATTTTTAGCTTAACTTGAAAACCAGCAAGGTCGCTTTCGGTTACGCTTGGATAGAGTAAGGTACGTAAATTATAGGCTGTGCGAATGACCAACAGGCTACCCGCAGCCATACTATCGAAAAGATGGTGCAATATATTTCGTTTAATTTTTTCATCGCCAACTAAAGCGGCGAGCCAAATTACGTCATAGCACGCGAGATCGTCTTGTTTACAGATATCGTTATGAATAAAGTTCATACGATGAGCCGGCGCGAGTGCGTCACAAACTTCCTTTCCAAGTAATAGATCTTGTTGATGAATATCTAGGTTATCAACGGCTAGTTCGGCGTTATGCAGAGCTAAGCTTGTTAGAGGGAGTGCGCCGGAGCCAACCATTAATACCCGGTTGATTTGTTCAGTAGCTAGCGAGTGAGCGGCGTTAATTTCCAGTGCTGTGGCTCGTTGATAGTGCTTAAAATAGGGATATTCATGCTCTAGGGTGTGAACTGGGTCGATACTTTTAGAAATGCAATATGCCCAGTGTCTTTCATAAATGCTCGAAGCTTGACTAAATAAGGTTTGGACACGGGGTTTAATCGCTTGAATTTGTTGTTGCGCTAATACCGCATCAGTAAATTCGCTGCCATGTTCATTAGACAACAAACCCAAAAACTGGTGCAGCATCTCCATAACTTCAGGTGTTATTTCAAGTTTCGGTAATTGGCTGATCTTCTGATAAGTACTGACGATGCAATTAGCATGATTGAGGGGGTTAGTTAAAGCGCTCATTTTTTACTCTTAAATGGTTATCCTTAATTTACGTTATAACATACTATCTATGTTTGTTTTTTGTAAATGATTGTTTTGATTTTTCTTGTTTTTAATAGCTTATTC
>NZ_JAKEVK010000103.1:0-15773 GCF_022398435.1 Pseudoalteromonas sp. Isolate6
GATTTTTAACAGCTTATTTGCTGCTAATCCCAATCGCAATCTATTCAAAATCAGTTCACTATAATCTGGTATTAAGCTTGAGTATTATTCCGCTATTTCTTTATACCAGCTATTGGTCTTTAAAACAGCGTGCTCCTGGCTCTGTAACTTTTTCCCTCAGCCTGCTAAATCATGTTATTTTTGTAAATTTCATTGCTATCGGTGGGACTATGTATACGGGTTTTATCAATGTTCTTCATATCTCAAGCGCGATTAAATTTGGCTACCTAATCGAGGTTATGTTGTTCACATTAGCGCTCGCACAACAGAATAAGTCAGCCCAAAACAATCTATTATCAACACTACAAACTCAAGTCAACGCATTGGCCAATACTGTACAAAGTGAAAAACAGTTTAACCATGAAAATCAGCAGGCATTAGAAAAGAAAGAGCAACGCCTATTCACAGATCTGTCTCATGAGCTTCGCACTCCTTTGACTGTGATGAAAGTACAAGTTGAATCTTTGCAATACAATATTGTTGAAAATGTGCAGGAAAGCTACAGCAAACTTATGGATAAAATTGACGAGCTCAATCACTTTATAAATCAATTGATGCTCGTTACAGATCACGAAAAATTAGCAACAATGCTTAACCTTCGAGACTTCACAATCTGTAAATTGGTAAATCAAGTGCACACTCAGGCCGCGACTTTATTTAAAGATAACAAAGAACGGCTAGAAGTTAATTATCAAATATCTGGTACGGAAAAGATAACCATAGACCTAGACGCAATAACCAACTGCATTCTTGAGATTTTAGGAAATGCCATTAAGCATGGTGGAGATAAGGTCCAAGTCAAGATGAGCTTCTTCAGCGTAGACAGCAACTTAATCATACGCATTGAGGACTCAGGCACTCCTTTATCTTATGAAGCGCACCAACAGCTATTCGACCCGCTTTACAAATCACAATCTGCTAGAACCAATTCGGGAAAATCCAAGGGTATGGGCCTTGCGATGTGCAAAAAAGTGGTAGAAGCCCACAGCGGACAAATTGAATCCTTTAATAGCCTATTAGGCGGGTTGAACATGGAGATCAAGCTGCCATTAACTAAAACCCCTGCTTTCAGCTGATATACAAAAATATGTATTCGCGTTCACAATTTAATTTTTCGTCGCGGTATTAGCTTAAGCCAAAACGCAATTTCAAGTGCCACCCCCAATATTACAAATATGAACATCCCGGTTTGGCTGCTATAACTATAAGCAGCTATCGCCCCAATGAGTAAAGCCAGTAAAATGGCGATTCTGTGAAGTGTCTTCATCTTACATCCTTTTCTATGGTGCCTTAGCTTAATGCACTAATTCATTTTCTGCCAAATACCAATTCTACAACTCACCTGAGATTGCTATTTGGTTACGGCCATTACGCTTGGGCAAAATAAAGCGCTTGATCAGCCGAGGAGAGTAATTCTTTACCATTATAAGGTAGCTTAGTTTGAGTATGTAATCCTGCACTTAATGTTATCTCAATACAATAACTTTCGCTTATCAATGGACTAGCCTCACATGCCATTCAGATCTTCTCTGAAAGATCACAAGCCTGCGGACCCAAACACCAAAGATTACGATATAAAAATAGTACTTTAATCATAGTCAGCCATAAATAGTTCGCCAATTTTGAATTACATTCAACTATCCTATAGAATGCGCCGCTTGTTTGATGTGATCGATTCCTCAGTCACAAATCAAATAGGATGCAAAAAAGCGTAATGAAGGGGCGAAGTAATGAGCTTTTGGCAAGAAAAAACTCTCGAAGAAATGACTAGAGATGAGTGGGAAGCGATTTGTGATGGCTGTGGTAAATGCTGTTTACACTCTTTTATCGACAGCGATGAAGAAGATGAATCATTCGAGAGCACTGACTTTTTACGCGAAGGTGAAGAGTTACTCTACACCGATGTTGTCTGCCAATATAACGATAAAAATAGCTGTGGCTGTAGCCGCTACAGCGAAAGGCAAGTTCTAGTACCGTCTTGCGTACAGCTAACCAAAGAAAACCTTAAAGATATCTTTTTTATGCCAAACAGTTGTAGTTATCGACGACTTCATGAGGGCAGGGGACTGGCAAGCTGGCATCCACTTAAAAACAACGGGTCCAAACAGGCCATGATAGATGCGGGCATTAGTATTTTTGGTAAGGCGACCTCTGAGCTGGAGGTAGATTTAGAATCTGATTTTGAAGCGCATATTGTAGAGTGGCCCCACAACGACAGCGACTGAAGAAGCAAGTCCTAGGATAAATGCCTTGCGAGAGAGCGTGCATCTATCCTAGAAAAAGTATTCTATTCGCCAATATCGCCTTTAGACGGCAAAGCGGCAAATGCTCCAAAGCGTTGAACGGCAAACGCTCCACATTTCGCAGCATACGTGACTAAATCTTTCGCCTCATCCAGTGAGATGGCAAACTCAGCATCTCGGGTAGGTTTAAACTTTCGAATGATTTCAGCAAGTAACCCTCCGACAAACGCATCTCCCGCTGCCGTGGTATCCACTGCGACAACATTTGGCACAGTGACTTTAGCACTAACATTTGGCAGATAAACCTCAACAGGGTTTGCACCGTCGGTTATTAGTAACAATTGAGTTTGCTTATCCATAATTGCGGCTATGGTTTGCGCTTCTGTTTTACCTGCATGGCTATTTGCGTTCAGATATTCCAATTCTTCGCGAGAAAGTTTAATAACATCACTTAGCGCGATACAATGCCAAACTCTATCAAGAATATGCGCAGTCGAACTCCACAGGTTCAACCTGAGGTTCATATCAAAACTAACAAGCATGTTATTTGCGCGCGCGCGCTCAAGCGCATAAACCGTAGTTTTATAAATATTTTCTTCAGTAAGACTGTTACTGCATATATGTAATACAGAATGCGCTGTAAACATATCATCAGAAAAATGTGTTTGCCTGAACAACAAATCCGCCGCTGGTGGTCGATAAAAACTAAAGCTTCTTTCACCTTGCTCATCAAGAGAGACAAATGCTAATGCCGTTTTAGCTTTATCTGTATACTCAAGGTAACGAGTATTTACGCCATTGGCCTGTAGCTCCTCAGCTAAAAACTGGCCGAACATATCATTGCCTAACATGCCGCAAAAATACGCATTAACGCCTTGCTTTGCCGCAGCAACCGCCACGTTTGCAGGCGCCCCGCCTGCAAATTTAGTAAAAGATTCTGGTGTTTTTCCATCCGATAAAAAATCAATCAACGCCTCACCAAAACAAACAAGTGCCATATTATTCGCCTTTTAACTTCATTGAACGTAGTACTTCGTAACACGCGCCCATAGTGTGATAATCGGTCTTGCCCGCCGGGCTTTTTTCATCGCTATACTTTTCATTTTTATTATTCAAAATACGATACCAAGCACCGTATTCATGGTCGACGAAGTTATCCCAAGCATATTGCCAAATTCTGTCGTACCACTGCCAGTAACTTTCATCACCGGTTTCAAGTGCTAGTAGCGCCGCAGCAGCGAAAGACTCAGCTTGAACCCAAAAGTATTTGTCATCGTCACAAATCGACTTATCCGGTGCAAAACCATAGCAAATTCCACCAAATTCACTATCCCAAGCTGCTTTTAATGACTCATCAAACAAGTGAACGGCTTTTTCCACAAGCCATGGCTTTGGCATGTAGCGGTTAATCAACAATAATAATTTTGACCACTCAGTTTGATGACCGGGCTGAAATCCCCAAGGTCTGAATAAGTGTTTGGGATCGTCTTTATTATACTCAAGGTCGACTTGCCATTGACTATCATAGTGCTCCCAAATCAGCCCTTCAGCCTTAGCAGCTTGACGATTAACCATATTGTCGGCAAGCTCATATGCACGCTGTAAAAACTTTTCATCCTGTGTTGCTTCAAAGCAAGCTATTAGCGCTTCACAGGTATGCATATTGGCATTTTGCCCACGGTACTTATCTGCCTGGTTAAAATCTGCATCGAATTCGTCTTTATAAAGCCCAAACTCTGGCTCAAAGTATTTCTCTTCTAATAGCTGCCATACTCGCTCAATTACAGACTTACTTTCTGATAAGCCCACCTTCAACGCACTAGCATGAGCTAATAAAACAAAGGCGAGGCCATAACAATGGTTGGTGCCATCTACAACATTTCCATTTTCAAGTAACCACGCATAGCCGCCATTTTCTTGCCTATGAACGGTTTCTAAATAATCGATACCATGCCTAACCTTGTCTAAGTCAGCTGGCTCTTTAAAATAATCGTAAGCCATAGCATAGTTAAAGACAAAGCGTGTACTTGATACTAAGTGACGCGTGTTTGCATCATAAACCTCGCCATTATCCTTGAAGAAGTGATTAAAGCCACCACGTTCATCCACGCAATTTGGTGCGTAAAAGCTGAGCGTCTTTTTAATGTGTGCTTCTAAAAATTGCGTTGTTCTAAAATTCATCTAACTTTTAACCTACTGCTGAACATTTTCGTTACTTTAGCAGATAAAACATGGAACGATCCAATAAAACATTTGTGATTTTCATGTAACAGTGTGTAGAATCAAGGTGAAAACAGATTGGAGTATCACTTGTGAGCGAAATAAATACAAATCAAACCTTCGTCACAAGCGGGAATACCGAGAATAATAATTATCGACTTCCGCTTATTGCAATGACAACGCTTTTTTTCCTTTGGGGATTTATCACCGTTTTAAACGATGTCCTCATCCCACGTCTAAAAGGCGTATTTGACCTTAATTACACAGAAGCCATGCTGATCCAGTTTTGCTTTTTTAGTGCCTACTTTATTATTTCTTTACCTGCTGGATATTTAGTTAAACGTTTTGGCTATAAAAATGGGGTACTAACTGGCTTAATCGTGGCATCGATTGGCTGCATCATGTTTTACCCTGCTGTTGTTGTTCACGAATATTGGATCTTTCTCTCAGCCCTTTTTGTGCTTGCATCTGGCATCACTGTTTTGCAAGTATCAGCGAATCCTTATGTTGCAGCACTCGGCCATCCTCGCACCGCATCAAGTCGTTTAAACCTTGCGCAAGCGCTTAATTCACTGGGTACCACTATTGGCCCTATCGTGGGTGGTTTTTTATTGTTTGGCTCAGCCGGTACGCTAACCGTGGAAGCTGCGGCAAGCGCAGAGGGTGTAAAGGTACCTTATCTTATTTTGGCTGCTGCGCTACTTACAATCGCTGTAGTATTCGCGTTTTTAAAGTTGCCCGTCATTGCTGAGCATACTGAAGCTGTTGATTGTAAAGCGAAACACCATAACCTAGTTGAGGCTCCTCACCTAGTAATGGGTGTGGTAGCCATTTTCTGTTACGTAGGTGCAGAAGTTGCGATTGGCAGTTTCCTTGTAAATTACTTTGCAGAGCCTGAAATAGCAGGGCTTGAAGAGCATGCCGCAGCTAAGCTTATCGGTTACTACTGGGGTGGTGCTATGGTAGGGCGCTTTATCGGCTCAGCAGCCTTAAAGACTATTGCACCTTCAAAAGCAGTGGCTTTCAACTCAGTTGTGATTATTTTATTACTGGCATTGACCATGAGCACAAGTGGCAACATAGCGATGATTGCCGTGCTCGCGATTGGCTTGTTTAACTCAATCATGTTCCCGACAATCTTCTCAATGGCAATTGAAGGCTTGAGTTCATTAACCAGTAAAGGTTCAGGCTGGCTGTGTTTAGCTATTGTCGGTGGTGCTATAGTGCCGCTCGTTCAAGGCGTGGTTGCAGATAAATTCCATATTCAGATCAGCTTTATTGTGCCATTGCTTTGTTATGTTTACATCGCATGGTATGGGTTAAACGTGGTTAAGCTGGCGCAAAAGTGGCAAGCAAAACTGAATTAAGTTAACGAAAGTTTACAAGGCGAGCATAGCTCGCCTTTTTTATTGCATAATTTTTTCGTCGCATAGTATTGAATACGTATTCATAAAGGGTATTATAAAATAAAATTGGAACGCTCCAATTCAAAACAAAAACTAGGAGAGAGTAATGCGAGCTAAAACTTGGGCGTTGGCAATCACACAAAGTGTGTTGTTAAGCGCAACAGTTCACGCCACTGAGTCAAATACACAGTGGGTCGATACCTTCATTGGTACTGGCGGTGATGGCCACACCTTCCCAGGCGCGGTCGTCCCATTTGGTATGGTGCAATTAAGCCCAGATACAGATAACCCTATGCGCGGCGTTTCCCCTCAACCAGAAATCTACAAGCGCTGCGCCGGTTACCACTACGATGACCATACTATTGTTGGTTTCTCCCACACGCATTTCTCTGGTACTGGTCACTCAGATCTTGGCGACTTGCTGATCATGCCAATGACTGGCGAAGTAAAACTCGATGCTGGTACCGCTGAAAATCCAGACATAGGGTATCGCTCGCGCTTTTCTCATGACCAAGAGTGGTCAGAACCTGGCTATTACGGCGTTGAGTTACTCGACTATGATGTGAAGGCTGAAGTCACCGCAACCACTCGAGTGGGTATGCATAAATACAGCTTCAACAAAGCAAAACAAGGTCATGTATTGCTTGATTTGACCTCAGCTATCTACAACTTTGAGAACAAAGTGATTTGGAGCGACATACGCAAAATAAACGACACCACATTGGTTGCTTACCGTGCAACTAATGGCTGGGCGCGTAACCGCCAAATGTATTTTGCCATCGAGTTTTCAAAACCTATCACTGACTATCAGTTTTATAATCTAGACAATAATCGTTATCGTTGTATGAATTGCTTAGGAAAAGACAGCAAACACTCTACGATTGAGAATACCGCAGTAAAAATGACAGCAGGTAAAGCAGTTAAGTTTGTTGCAAGCTTTGATGATCTAGACGAAACGCCGCTATTAGTTAAGGTTGGACTTTCCGCAGTTAGCCGCAAAAATGCATTAGAGAATCTTCAAACTGAAGTACCAAATTGGGATTTTGATACCGTTCGCGCTAATGCGAAATCTCAGTGGGCAAATTATTTAGATAAAGTCGACGTGGAAGGCACCAAAGCGCAAAAACGTCAGTTCTACACTGCGCTTTACCATGCGCTACAAGCGCCTAATATCTACCAAGATGTAAATGGACAGTATCGAGGCGTTGACGGTGAAATTCATGACGGCAAAGGTTTCGAGCACTATACTTTATTCTCGTTGTGGGATACCTATCGTGCATTACATCCATTGCTCACTTATATCGACCCAAACCGCGTATCCGGTATGATCCAATCTATGCTGGTACATTATCAGCAAAGCTATGAAAAAATGTTACCTATTTGGTCGTTCCATGCCCACGAGACATGGACCATGATTGGTTATCATGCGGTTTCAGTCATTGCTGATGCATACCTAAAAGGGATCAGAGATTACGATATTGATTTAGCAGTAGAAGCAATTGAAAACACGGCTAATAACCCAGTGTATGACGCCATTCCAGAATACAAGAAATTTGGCTATGTACCAATGGACGTACTTCCTGAGTCTATCTCTATCACACTTGAATATGCTTACGATGATTTTGCCATTGCAAGAATGTACGAAGCGATGGGCAATATCAGCAAAGCGAAAGACTATTATCGCCGTGCAATGAGCTATAAAAATGTGTTCAATAAAGAAACCGGTTACATGCAAGGGTTAGATTCAAAAGGAAACTGGGATCCGAAATTTGACCCGTTTGAAGCAAAATACATGGGCCCTTATACGGAAGGTAACGCTAAGCAATATAGCTTCTATGTACCGCACGATGTTGCCGGCCTGATTGAATTAATGGGTGGTGATGATGCATTTGAAGCGCGTCTAGATGCACTGTTTGATACCCACCTTTCTGAAGAAATGATCAAAGAGCACGAAGATATTGCAGGTCTGATTGGTAACTATGCCCATGGTAATGAACCAAGCCATCATATTGCCTATCTATATAACTACGCGGGTAAACCGTGGAGAACCCAAGAGCGCATTCGTCAGATCATGGATACCTTAAGCTCAGACAAACCGGATGGCCTTGCAGGTAATGACGATGTAGGTCAGATGTCTGCGTGGTATATATTCTCAGCGATGGGCTTTTATCCTGTTGCGCCAGGCGACCTAAGCTACGCGATTGGTGCGCCTCAGGTGCCTGAAGTTACGTTGAAACTTGCAAACGGTAAAGCGTTTAGAACCGTTGCGAAAGATTTCAGTAACGAGAATAAATACATAAAATCCATTAAATTAAATGGTAAACCACTTAACCGCAGTTATATCACACATAACGATATCATGAGTGGCGGTACATTGGAGTATCAAATGTCTAACAAGCCTAATAAGGCATGGGGTCAATCCAAGACGCAGAGACCGCCTTCATTGTCGGAGTATAAATAATGGTTAAAGCAGGAATATTTCTTGCGGCTATCACCACCTTTGCAAGTGTGCCGTCCGCACTTGCAAATGACGCCGATAGTGCCGCAGCGCGATTAAAACCGATCGCGTTTCAGTCAGATTTAGCATGGCGTCAATTTCCCCTGCCTGCCGTCTCGCTCAGTAAAACAACTAAAATTAACCATTTCGCATGGCAAGAAATTGATAATAAAGTAATAGAGCAAATAAGTTATAACGTGGCTAGATTGCTGTATAAGGAGATGGAAAGCGCGCCTAAACTACCTACACTTCATATTGTCTTTGAAGACCTAAAAGGAGTTGCATATAAAGAGGGCGATTTTAACGGTGCAACTATCCATATTAGTGCGAATTACATGGAAAACTTTTCTAAATCGCACAGCGAAACAGAATCCGTCGATGAACTCATCGGTATTCTCTATCATGAAATTGCCCATGCTTATCAGCTAGATGATCATAACTACAAGGAAATAGGGCCAATTATTGAGGGAATAGCAGATGTTGTCAGGCTAAAAGCGGGGTATATTTCAGATGACACCCAAAGGCCTGGAGGCACCTATAAAGATGGCTATAAGAATACTGCTTTCTTTATTAATTGGTTATCAAAACAAAGTAAACGGGACCTGCTTCAGGAAATCAATGCCCAGCTAGACCCACATGATGATATAAAGTGGAATTGGCAATACTTCGAGCAATCAGCAGGTGTTAAATTAGATACTGCTTGGCGACATTATCAAGCGTCGTTACTTTAACGCAAGGTGAGCGTAGTCTCACCTTTATTTAACATTCACTCTAAACCTCTCTCATTTCCTGCCGATAATCAAAGACAAACCTTTGAGTTTTTGATAAAAATAGTTACAAAGGAATCCAGTTCCTAAATCTATTAATAACAATCGGCCAACAAGTTTATTGTTTGGCTGAAGAAAAGAACAAGTTCAACAGGATCATGATGTTTAAAGCGCTAAAGTTCACCACCAAAGTAACCGTAGCAGCCTCCCTTGTATTAGTGATTGTGCTCGGCTTATTTACCGTAAACAACTTTCTCGTTATGCGAGACCAAACTCAAGCTCGGCTTACCTTGGTTTTGCAAGAGATTTCTAATTCGGTATCACAAAATATCGCCAATTGGCTCAATGACAGACTTGAAATCGTGGTGTCAATTGCTGAAGGACATAGAGCTGATGATTCTACTGAACAGATACGAAGACGATTAAAAACCGCAGACACTGCGGGGGATTTCAAAAACGTTTTTATTGGCACGCCAGATGGTACATTTGTGTTGGACGATCCAAGTATCCAACTTCCTGCTGATTTTGATGCTACTAGCCGCCCTTGGTATAAACTCGCTGAGCAAAAACAAGATACCGCATTTACCGCACCTTATATCGACGTTACCACCAACGAATTCACTATTTCTGCCGTTGTACCGGTAAAACAAGGAGGCCGTTTCGCCGGTGTGGCTGGGGGCGACATAGACATGTCAACCATCACAGAAATTATCAACGAAATTGACTTTTTAGGGTTTGGTTACGGTTTTTTACTTGATGAAAGCGGTAAAATACTCAGTCATCCAGATACTAAACTGAATGACAAGCCGATGTCAGAGCTGTTTGGTAAACGCCTGTCATTAAACCGGGATTTCACGGAGCTTGAAATAGATGGTGCTGAAAAGCTTGTTTCGTTTGTAAAAATGAAAGGCATTAAAAATGTCGACTGGTATCTTGGCGTTGTTATTAATAAAGAAATTGCCTATTCGTCCGTATCTTCTTTTAGAAATATGGCTGCTATCTATATGCTACTTGGCGTGATTGCGATTGTGGTAATGCTACAACTATTACTCAAGTATCTGATGCGCCCGATGTACAATCTCAACGCAGCCATCAAAGACATCGCCCAAGGTGAAGGTGACCTTACTCGTAGATTAGTCGTAGAGAACCAAGATGAATTTGGCGAGTTATCCGATTATTTCAACCAGTTTATCGATAAAATTCATGCCTCAATTACGCAGGTAAAAAATACCACAGTGACACTTGAAAACGCAGTGAATAGCTTGGTTGCACAAACGCAAGATACCTTATCTATGTATACCGATCAGTCCAAGCGCACCGATAGTGTCGCGACAGCCATCAACGAGCTTTCTTCAAGTGCACAAGAGATCTCAAACAATGCAACCCATGCTTCAGAACTTGCCAGTAACGCCAACAAGCTTTCTGTTGAAAGCCAACATTCACTCACTCAAAATATCGAAGAAATCGCTTCACTGACACAAAAAATGTCTCAAGCACAAGACACGCTGGACGGGTTAGATAAACTCTCAGGTAGCATAGGGCAAGTACTTGAAGTGATTAAAGGAGTTAGTGAGCAAACCAACCTACTGGCATTAAATGCAGCCATTGAAGCAGCTAGGGCAGGTGAGGCTGGTCGCGGATTCGCTGTCGTTGCCGATGAAGTAAGGCAATTGGCGCAGCGCACACAAGAATCAACGCAAGAAATCGAAAGCACGATTGCACAGCTGCAGCAAGGCTCGGCTTCAGCTGTGGCCGTAATGAAAGCAAGCTTAGAAGACTCAGCAAGAAGCGCAGATAGAGCCAATACGTCAGGTACAAAAATGCAAGAAGTGAGCAATTCGATTGATGCCATAGATGGTGTAAACCACGCAGTGGCGAGTGCAACAAATGAACAAAACGCAGTTATTCAATCACTTGATAGCGACATTCACCATATTAGTGACCTAAGTCTGCAAGGCAGCAATAACCTAACCGCAACCCTTGAAGAGTGTAAGTCATTGAAACTACAGTTCGACGAATTAGAACAAATGGTGCTCAAGTTTAGAGTATAATGCCAATCCAACAATACTTAAAAGCCGCTTAACAAAAGCGGCTTTTTTGTGATCCTTTTATGACACAAAAAACCCGCAACATCTCATTAACCAACAAAATCCCATTAAAACCAGTAAGTTAATTGATAAATGTAATTTAAATGACAGCTGTCATATTTGTGTATCAGTTGCGCAACATGGTTGTCATTTTTCGTAATTAGACTGCACCCAGTTTTTAAGCAACTAGCAATAATTTATAAGGTGTATGCGATGAAGTGCGTTAACCACTTGCTTATAGCAGGTATGCTAGCAACGGCCTCTGCCGGAGCAACAGAATTAAATCAAGCGATGGACAAAAGTGCAGCTATCAATGAATCTGCATTAAAATCTCAAGGGAAAATCGATGGTATTGCAGACGATATGCAGTCTCGTTTGCAAAAGTTCAAGACATTGAATAAAGAAATCGATGGCTTATCGGTTTACAACGCTCAATTAGAAAAACAAATCAAAAACCAACTTGAAGAAATGACGGCAATTAACACCTCTATGGATCAAGTTTCGGTGATCGAGCGTCAAATCACACCTCTCATGATGCGCATGATCACTGGTCTGAAGCAGTTCGTTGAATTAGATGTGCCATTCCTTCCTAAAGAGCGTGCTGAGCGTATTACTCAGTTAACTAACTTGATGGATCGTGCTGATATCTCATCAAGCGAAAAGTTCCGCCGCGTACTTGAAGCTTACCAAGTTGAAGTTGACTACGGCCGTACTATCGAAGCTTATACCTCATTACTTGACGTGAATGGGCAAGAACGCGAAGTAGACTTCCTACGCATTGGTCGCCTTGAGCTGCTTTATGTCACAAAAGATGGCAGCCAAGCTGGTTTTTGGAACAAAGACAGTAACGCTTTTGACGTATTACCAGATACCAACATCAGCCAAATCAATAAAGGCATTCGCATCGCACGTAAGCAGTTAGCACCAGACATGTTAACGCTTCCAGTTCAGGCTGCAGAGTAATAGGTGACACCACTATGAAATTCGTACAAAAATTCACTAAACACGCTATTTTCGCAACAACCCTTGCGTTAACCGCATCTGTGCATGCTGAACAAGCATTAGATTTAGATTCACTACTTAAAACCTTAGAGCAAGGTCAAACGGCACAAACAGCGCAAAACAAACAACGTGAAGCCGAGTTCAAAGCGCAGCAAAACAACCAAATCCAAATGTTGAATGCGTTAACGGGTGAACGTAACCAAGCGTTGGCAAAATCAGAGCGTCTAGAAACCAATTTCGAAGAAAACGAAATTAAACTGGCAAACCTAAGTGACACTCTCAGCAAGCGTATGGGTACATTAAAAGAGCTATTCGGTGTGCTTCAACAGGTAGCTGGCGATAGTTCAAATAAGTTCGCAACTTCAGTTGTATCAGCTGAAATTAAAGGTCGTGATGATTACATGACTGAGCTTGCGAAAAAGATGGGCTCAACATCACGTCTAGCATCAATCGAAGACATTGAAAAAGTCTGGTTTGAGATGCAACGTGAAATGACAGAGCAAGGTAAAGTGTCACGCTTTAATACCGAAGTTATCGTAGCCGGTGGTGCCAAGCAAAATAAAGAAGTGCTTCGCGTCGGTGCATTCAACTTAATCGCTGATGGTAAATACCTGACTTACAACAACGACACACAAACTCTCTCTGAACTGACTCGTCAGCCAGCGTCTCGTTTCACCTCAACAGCGGATGAATTACAAAATGCGAAGACAGGTTCTGTCGATTTTGCCCTTGACCCAACAGGCGGTTCAATTCTCGGTCTACTAGTACAAGCACCAAATACCGAAGAACAAGTACACCAAGGTGGCGCAGTAGGTTATGTGATCCTAGGTGTTGGTTTACTGGCACTACTTATTGCAATCGAGCGTTTTGTATCGCTCATGTTGATGGGCTCTAAAATTAATCGCCAGCTTAAAGATAGCGTTGCGCGTGACGACAACCCATTAGGCCGTGTGATGAAAGTGAAAGAGCAATATCCAGATGTGGCTTATGACACGCTAGAACTTAAGTTAAGCGAAGCAATCCTTCGAGAGATGCCAAAGATCACACGTAACCTAACTTTAATCAAAATTATTTCAGTCGTAGCACCGCTACTTGGTCTACTAGGTACAGTGACCGGTATGATCAACACCTTCCAAGCAATCACCTTGTTTGGCACGGGCGACCCTAAACTCATGGCTGGTGGTATTTCTCAGGCCCTTGTAACCACCGTACTCGGTCTGGTTGTCGCTATCCCAACCGTATTCCTTTACACACTACTAAACACACGTTCTCGTAACTTGCTCCTTATTCTTCAAGAGCAGAGCGCGGGGATCATTGCAGAGCGTAGCGAGAAAGGAGCGTAATCGTGGTTTTATTGCTTGATGCAATTAACGCTTTACGTGAATTCCTTGATACGGGTGGCCAGGTTCTCCTGGTCATCGGCTTCGTAACCTTCGCCATGTGGCTACTTATTCTCGAGCGCTTCATGTTTGTGTTCGGTAAATACAGAGGCTACAAAAACGAAGTCTTACAAGCTTGGAACTCTCGAAATGAGCGTAACAGTTGGAACGCAGAGCAGATAAGACAAGCGACTATCTCTCGTGTGGGGATCAAACTCAATGCCAACTTGCCTTATATCAATGTCATGGTGGCACTGTGTCCTTTACTAGGGCTCCTAGGTACGGTAACCGGCATGATTGAAGTATTTGATGTCATGGCGATCACCGGGTCAGGCAGTGCACGTTCGATGGCATCTGGGGTATCAAAAGCAACTATCCCAACAATGGCAGGTATGGTTGGCGCGCTTTCGGGTGTATTTGCATCGACCTACCTGCAGCGTAAAGCCAAGCGTGAAGTTGAGTTGTTAGAAGATAAAATGCTACTAGACCACTAATCGGTCGTGTGAGGAAAGAATTATGAGAGCACCACTTGCAAAAGTATTCCAAGAAGAAGAAGCAGAAGAAATTAACATGACACCAATGCTGGACGTTGTATTTATCATGCTTATCTTCTTTATTGTAACGGCCTCTTTCGTTAAAGAAGCGGGTATTGATGTTAACCGCCCAGAAGCGGCCACCGCAGTGAAAAAGCAAAGAACAAATATCTTGGTTGCAATTTCAGATACTGGTGAAATTTGGATTAACAAACGCCAAGTAGACATCCGTGCAGTTCAAGCAAACATTGAGCGTCTTAAAGCGGAAAATCCACAGGGTAGCGTGGTTATTCAAGCTGATAAAAAGGCAACTACTGACACGCTAATTAAAGTAATGGATGCATCACGCGCAGCTGGCGCATTTGATGTTTCAATTGCAGCACAGGAGTCATAGGAACATACCATGCGTTACTTAATTGCTTTAGTAATTGCAGGCATAGTTACCTTTTTCCTTTTCTTGGGTATGCAAGCGCTTATCCAAGGAGGGGAAGGAGCAATGACAGATCCTGTAAAAGGACAAGTACTAGATTTCGTCCGTCTTAAAAAAGAGGAAACGGTGGAGAAAAAAGAGCGTAAGCCACAAAAACCACCGACACCAAAAGAGCCGCCTCCACCAATGGATGCACCACAAACACAGAACAACAATCTTGACGCAACAGGCGGCAACTTTGATTTCAGTGCCAATGTGGACGCTGACGTAGATTTGGCGGGTGGTTTGGCACTTGAGTCCAGTGATGGTGAATATCTACCAATCGTTAAAGTTGCGCCGGTATATCCAAGACGTGCGTTATCACGCGGAATTGAGGGCTATGTGATTGTTGAGTTCATTGTAACTAAGCAAGGCACTGTGAGAAACCCTGTTGTAGTAAGTGCCGAACCGGAATCAATTTTTGATCAAGCAGCGCTTGATGCGGCATTGAAATTTAAATACAAACCTCGCGTAGTAAACGGTGAACCGGTTGAAGTGGCGGGTGTTCAGAATAAGATTTCATTTCAAATTAATGGCTAATTGTCATTAAGGATTGCGATTATGAAAATGTTTAAAAAAATTACTTTATTAAGTGCATTATTTAGCACAGGGCTAATAATGCCAAGTCTCATTTCAGTCTTACCAAATGTTAATTTGGCAACGGCTTATGCTGACTCAGAAACGAAAACCAAGCGAGTGCCTGCATTACGCGAAAAAGTGTATAGCCAACTAGCTCGCGCACAAAAACTCGCAGACGATGGTCAAGTAACTGAAGGCTTAGCAGCACTTGATTCAGTCAAAGAGCGTTCATCAAGCATGAACAGTTATGAAATAGCCATGATGTATAACTTCTATGGTTTTATTTATTACAACGAAAATAAGCTAGACAAGGCCATCGAATCCTTCAAAGCAGTTATTGCTGAAGAATCTATTCCTGAGTCCCTGCGTCTTTCTACGACATTTAGTTTGGCTCAATTGGCCATGGCAAATAATGATTTTGAAAGTACATTATCATTCCTTGAACAGTGGAAAGAAGTTAATACGCAGGCCCCAAAAAGCAACTTTTATATTTTAAAAGCGCAAGCACAATATCAACTAAAAAAATATAATGACGCGATAAAAAATATAAAT
>NZ_JAKEVK010000104.1:0-15759 GCF_022398435.1 Pseudoalteromonas sp. Isolate6
GTGAAGACCAATATCGGCTTTGCGCTCTGCCCCCATCCAGCAGTTACTTTCGTCATAGCATGCACCAACGTATCGCTTGTCACTGAGATTACTAATGCTAAAGGTGATCCTGGCTTGCTCGTTGAGTTCATAATCAAAGGCGATGTCGAATAAGGTATAGGATGGCACGGTATCCGAGTTGTATTTACCAACATAAAAACTTTGAAAGACACCCACTGCTGTCCACGCCATGTCTTTGTTCCGCCAAAGCCGCCAAGCAGACTTCCAAAATGAGAATCTGCATTAGGCTGTGCTAAGTACAGGTATGCTAGATATTTCAAAGTGGTTACCGTTAAATTTGATGGGATTCTGACCAAATCCTAAGTTCATCTAAAATACTCAATGCGGTTTTGCCGAAATCGGTTAATTCATAAGTTACAGCAACTGGTCGGTCACTTATCACTTTTCTAAGTACCATTCCTTCACTTTCAAGTTCCTTTAGGCGTTGGTCGACCATTTTTTTGCTGGCACCGCCAAGCATACGAGTTAAGTCATTGAACCTTACTGGCTCATCTTTAAGGTGATAAATAATGGAACCTTTCCACTTTCCGCCAATTAAACGCATACCTTTTTCAATAGCGCAGGGTTCAGTGCATGCATTTAACACTTTTTTTCTACCTTTACTGTCTGTTTTTACGATACTTTCCATCAATCCTCCTAAAAAAACAACTAGGTTACTAAAAGTATACTAATTGCCAACTTAAATTAGGTAACTAAAATATACCACATATAGATTGAGTAGGAGAGTGTCTCTCTTACTTATTTTTGCTGAAATTTAGTTTGGAGTTGTTTTATGAGCACTACTGATCTTAAGAACGTATTAATTATTAATGGCCATCAATATTACCCATTCTCCGAAGGTAAGCTAAATGCAGCCTTAATTGATAAGGTAATAACTATGCTTGAAGATAAAGGTTATAACACGCGCGTAGTGACAATGAGTGATGGGTACGATGTGGAAGAACAATTGGCGCTTCATCAATGGGCAGACATTGTATTTTTGCAAACACCAATCAATTGGATGGGCGTGCCTTGGTCGTTTAAAAAGTATATGGATGAAGTATACACAGCAGGCATGGGGGGAGCTCTATGTGTTGGCGACGGTCGCACAGAAGAAGCACCAAAGAAAAACTATGGTATGGGTGGCACGTTGACCAACACCAAATATATGATGTCTCTCACCTTTAATGCGCCGGAAGAAGCCTTTAATGACCCAGATGAATTCTTCGACGGCAAGTCAGTCGACGATTTAATGTTCCCTATGCACATGAACTTCAAGTTCTTTGGTATGAAGCCAATGGAAACATTTGCGTGCTTTGATGTGATGAAAAATTCAGATGTTGAAAACGACTTCAAACGTTTTGAAGCGCACATTAACAAGCATTTTTAAGGGGCAGTCATGAGCGTTGAATATACTACTAAATTGCACGCGGGAGCTGATTTTCCTGTAATTGAAGCAAAGCTATTAAATGGTGATATTAAAAAGTTGTCTACGCCTGAAAATGGTTTGGACTGGAAAATGGTTGTGGTTTACAGGGGGCAGCACTGCCCACTTTGTACACGCTACTTAAACCAATTAGAAAGTGTAAAAGACCTACTCGCTGAAACTGGCGTAGACTTGATTGCCGTTTCTGGCGATAGCAAAGAACAACTGGACAGTCATATGCAAAGACTTGATGCGACGTTTCCTATCGCCTACGGTCTTACTGTTGAACAAATGGAAGAGCTTGGGTTGTATATATCAGATCCAAGATCACCTGAAGAAACTGATCATCCATTTGCTGAGCCGGGGCTATTTGTAGTCAATAGTGAAGGAAAAGTTCACGTAGCAGACATTTCAAACAACCCGTTTATAAGACCTGAACTTCAGTCACTGCTCAGTGGCTTAGATTGGATACGCAATCCTGCTAACAACTACCCTATTCGTGGTATGCATAAATAGGGGGGCTATGAAAAACGCTGTATTGCCGAGTGTTATTTCAGCCCTTTTGCTTGGCAATGCGGTGGCAGAAGACGCAATAGCCGAATCTGCTCATATCGTATCTCCAAACCAATATGAATTTATGCTAGAGAACCGAGAAGTTACCGTGCGTAAGGCGACACTTAAACTGTTTACTTCAAAAAAGGTGGCAAGGCGACAATAACAACGAGTGAAAAAGACACCCATTTTTAAACTGTAACGATACAGTGGGTGTCTTTATATGCCAACATGAAACTGTATCGTTTCAGCAAAGCTCAGAAATAATTAATGACCAAACTTAATGCGGATCCCTGCATTGATCGTAAATCCGTCGTTACGAGACCAAATATCAGTTGTCCATCGTCCACTCGGAGCCTGTTGAGTTAGCAATATTGGCTCTTCTTTAGTTTGCCGAACATTGAGCAAGTTCTCAGCATTTAAGAAGTAACTTACGTTACCAAGAGTGATTTGACCAAGTAAGCCTAAGTGCCAGTATGCGTCGCTTCTATCACGGTAAGGGTTATTTTCTAGATGCTGTGTACCAGTATAATAAGCTTCAAAGCCTAGTAGGTGACTGCCATGCTTCTCCCACATAATTACCGCACCAGCAGAATGTGTTGGTGTTAGGGTTAATGGAGTTCGGCCAGTGCCTAATCCGCTCAGTTTTGTTGCGTCAGTATATAAGTAGCTTCCAGTTATTTTGATGTCATGCCAGCGGTATCGCAAAAGCAATTCTGCGCCACGAATTTCGGTCTGGCCTGAGTTATTCACTAATCGAACGTGGTTATTTGTATTCGGGCTTTGGGCTTCGATGACCTCAAGTTCAGTGACATTGTCGACATCCGAGGCAAACAGGGTGACACTTGTTTCAATGTCATCAAATACATAGCTGAGATCAATAGATGCTGTAGTCGCCAGTTCCTCCTCTAAGTTACTGAAAGGCTCAAGGCGAGATAGGCCACTGTCTTCAATATCTTCAATAAAAGGTGTCGGCGCAAAGAAGCCTTGACCGTAGGAGCCGCGAATTGTCCAGCTGTTTGGATTGTACAAAATGGATGCGCGTGGACTAAACTGAGTGCCGTATTCACTGTGCCAATCGGTTCTGGCGCTTAATGATATTGAAACGTCTTTTTCTGTGTCATAGTCTATCTGTGAAAATAACCCAGGTACTTGATAGTTATAGTTAAACTCTGAAAAGTCATCAGACTCAAAGCGGTCAGACTGATAAGCTACTCCAACAAGCCAAGCAATAGCTTCACGATAACCCGATACACTAGATTCAAATAAGTAACTTTCATGGTTATCTGTTTCTTGAGTCATCCCATAAACATGGTCATGCTCCTGATGCATCGCTGAACCACGAACACTGAGGTTTATTTCTTCACTAAGTGGTTGGTCGAAAATAAAACCGCTATCTAACCTTAATGAGTCTTGGTGTTGAGGAAATGATTCGCCAGTAGGTAATGTATCCGTTTGTTGCGTACCACCTTCACGATTTTCTTTCATCGCACCAAACGTCCAATAGAGGTTGGCACCGTCTTCATCTTCCCAATAAAAACGTGGGCGAACGGTCGCGCGCTCATAGCCTGCTATATCAAGCCAGCCATCCTCATCTAAATCTTGCTGAGCTTGATGATGAAGTCCCAGAGTAATTGACGCACGAGTACTTGAGTTCAGTGGGGTTGCAAAATAGGAGGTAATATCTTGACCACTTTTTGATGTTGCATTGAGTAGCACTTCACCTTCAAATTCATCCCCTGGTGTACGAGAGATAAGATTAATCACCCCGCCTAAGGCTGATCCACCATACAAAGAAGAAGCTGATCCTTTGATAATTTCAACATTGGCTAAGTCGGTTGGAGGGATTTGAAGCAACCCAATTGACGCAGTTTGTCCACCATATAATGGCAAACCATCACTAAGTAGCTGGGTATAGCGACCATACAGGCTTTGCAATCTTATGTTGGCACTGCCTAAAGCAGGAGAGGTATTTTGTACTCGTACACCGCCAGTTTCAGCAACTAGCATAGAAATATTTCCGGGCCGCATTAAGGCTTTTTCTTGGATTTCTTCATTATTGATAATTTCAGTTCTAGTTGCCGATTCGTTCACGATCCGACCAAGTCGTGACGCGGTTACTTGAATTCTCTCTATTTTATTCTGGTTATGTTCGTCATGATGTTGGTGTTCTCCTGCATAAGATACAGACGGGCCAAGTAAGATAGCCAGCGCCACCTTTGAATATTGATTAAGCATGTTTTACCTCAGGTAATGCAAAACACTGCGAAGTTTTTTATTAGTTTAATACCAGCTCAAATTGAGGAGAAAACCTGACGCGAGCTACGTTAAAGGCTTATTATTTAGAACGACTAAATAATATTTTCGCCTTGCCCACATGGGTGTAGATACCTTGGCGATAGCAGGGTGCGGTAGCTGTGTTATCGACAAGATTTTTTCGCCTCAAAATAAACCGCTTAATTAAGTCAATTGGTATAACTTTCGCAGCATATAAATTAAATTTTTAGTAAGAATTTAGTTTGGCTGTAGCCTAAGCGGTAAAATAGGAGGCCGATAGAATGAGGTCGCAATACTATGAATATCTGGAGTCGGAGTCGATCGTACAGGACCACCAAAACGAATGAGTTCTGAGGAAATAGGGTTTATAGGAATGTATGCAAAGGTTGCACAGGTGTTTTCTGGGCAAATGCAATCGTTTTCGCAGCAATCTGTGTCACAACAATCATCTGCACCTTGCTGGTATTCGTTTTGAGATTCAAATGTGATTGATTGCGTGATAATAATGTCATCATCAGGTACAAAAAAGGGAGATGCTAATGCTTGCCCAACAAAGGCAACCAAGATTGTCATCATAATAAGTAGTTTTGACATTCCCTTACACATAATAATCTCAACTCGAAACTGCTGCACATTGTAGGGAATAATTTTATATAAGTGAAGCGTATCGGAGACGATAAATGAGCGCTGATTATAAAAGCCTGTGGCGTAGCGATACTAAAAAGTTAAGAAAGGCTGTTTATTATCCAATATGAACTCAGGTTTTGGGTCAAGGTGGAGTTATTCCACCTTTTTTGAAATACGTATAGCGACTTAAAAATTATGTAAATTAGAAAGTAAATTTCAGATCTCTAATAACTCTTGATTGGATACCTCTAATCAAGCTATTTTCTTTAAGTTCACCGTTAAAATGACCTGTTCTAACTCTCTGAATTTCCATGTCAAATTCACATGGTTTTGAAGTTGTAATCTGTTCTAGATCTATGAGGCCAGCGCTTTTTGCATTGAATGTATTGTTGGTCGAGTTTCCAAACTGTGTTGAGAAAGAGCCAGTCACTAACCCGCCCGTATTATTTGAACATGCATAGTTAACGATAAGGGATGCGTCACTAGCTGAGTCTATTCCATCAATATGAATTTCAATATTTTCATCATATCGAAAAGTTTTCTTTGCTTCGGGGGTAAGTACCAAAAAGCCCAAAGGAAGCTCAACAGACGCTGAAGCATTTGCTTCTTTCTTGCGATCTAACTGGATCGTATATAGGCTGTTACCAGTTACAACTGAGGATCTGCCCTCGTAATCAATATCTAGAATGTCAGTATCTTTAGTCAATTGGATTGTCTGACCATTTACGATCGCTCTTAGTGTATCGCCTTCGCTTAAGTTTACATTAGAGCCGAACGAGTCCCCGACGTTTAGCTCAGCCACAATTCGGGCTCTCTCTCCATTTGAAGTTATTGATATATCGGCACTAATTGCATTTGTTTTCAGCAGATCAGATTCTGTCTCAGATGTACAAGCCGTAAGCAATGTGCTGATACTGGCTGCGGTTATAAGTAACAGAGAAGATTTGGTTGATTTCATTTTTTACCCGTGATTCATTTAAAGGCAGATTTTCCAACTTAGAAACAGCGATGGCAAGTTAAAAAATGTAATAGGGTTGTACGGTAAAAGGAAATAATCACTGTTGTTTGCAGGGGGATTTAACAATTTTTTGGTATCTCAGTGCTATTTTCGTTTACGGGTCACGGGGTTTGTTTGAGCTGCTCGATGCGTTGCTCAAAGCTTGGGTGTGTGCTTAACCAACTATGCTGTTCGTCGCTTTCTTTTGCGAGTTTTTCGAATATAGAGATCATCGCATTACTATTACCATACAGCGCAATTAGCTTTTCTTGTGCGTACAAATCAGCCTCGAGCTCAGCTTGTTGAGAGTAACTTTGGTTGATACCTAACATTGCGCCTTGCATCATAAGATCTGATAGCGCAGAGATGTCACCCAATACGACACTCAAACTGACATATACAATAGACGAGCTTACAAGTGATTCCATTACGTGATTATGCTCCACATGACCAATCTCGTGGAGTAACACTGCACTAAGCTCTTGCTGAGTTGTTGCCAGTTCGACCATGTTGTCTGTGATCACAATGGTACCATTGGCCAGAGCCATGGCGTTGGCTTTATCTTTCCACTGCCTAAGTTCAAGTTTAAACTCACGTTCACTCGATGCATTGGCGTCAAGCAATGAGACAAATAGGGCTCGGGTCTCTTGCTGTTTGATTTCACTTAATTTTGATTCAGAGAATTCCGAATTATCCAGCTCGTTTAGGCTACCTTCGTCGATGAGTTGGTAGATTTGTTTGGGCAATGAGGCTGAGATTTCTTCAGCGAAGTAAGGCACACCTTTGGTATAAAACTGATAACCACTAAATAAAACGACCACAACCGTGGCCGCTATAATCCAAAGCCAATGAGTTTGCTTAGACTGTTTGATTCTGCTGTGTATCTTTGAGCTCATCTAGTACTTCTCGCATCACATCAATGTTGTATTTTCTCACTATTTTTTGGCTATTAAATAACTGAGGTAGCTCAATTAAACACACTAAAATTAGCAGTATCCAGCCATAAAAGAGAATAAACACAAGCCCTAATAGCATTAAAGTGAGGTTAATTGCACCTCGTGCTGTTTTTCCTAGATAAAAGTGATGTAAACCTGCGGCAAAAAAGTAATTGAGTACCGCGTAAGTATCAGGATCTTTTACTAGCTGTTCTTCCAGTTGGTAGTACTGCTTGCGCGCTTCAGGACTTAGCTGGGCAACTTGGTTTCTCAACGCTTCTTCTTGTTCTCTTAATGCTATTTCGTCCATGCAAACTCCTAGGATTAGGTTACGGTAGGGGATCTGACTTTACTTCAATACAATCTGGGTCATTGCAGCGCCTAATCCGACAAAAGCCGATACGCACGCCTTTAAAGAAGCCGTACTTTTCGATTGCTTGATAAGTATATTCAGAACATGACGGCGTAAAGTTACAACTTATATTGAAGTGGGCTTTTGCTCCACCATTCGCTTGATAGCGGCGAATGGCAGACAGAGCAAAGTGTTTAAGCACGCTTACGGCCCAGTGTTAAAATCACGGCTTCGCGGCTCCAAAATAACATAAAACGTTTGTTTTCGATAACTTGGAAAACAAGTTGCCAGCCATCTTGCGCTTCCATATTTAAAGTTGCTTCAAGCTTTTTTAACGGTAATCCACTTGAGCCAAGTAACAGTGTGCCGCAGCCACCTTCAACTACATGGATAACTTTATATTCGTCGTATTGGGTCATAATACATCCCTGATTTAATTAGAATAAGTGAGATTTAATTCTATAGTAGCCAAGTAATCGCGACAATAGCGATTTCGTTGTTATTTTTTTAATTACAACAAAGTTTGATATTACTCATGAATAAAGCAAGATGTTGCCCCAAGTGACCACTCTACAACGGCTTCAGCATGAAGTTTAGTCGTGTCATAAAGAGGGATTTGAGTATGCCCTTGCTGAACGAGCAAACCTATTTCTGTGCAGCCTAAAATAATCCCTTCAGCCCCTTGTTGATAGAGTGCGTCGATGATGTCTAGATAAGTTTGCCTTGAGCTTGCGTTGACTTCACCGCGACATAATTCGTCATAAATGATGTTGTGAACTAAAGCTTGTTGGTCCCCATCAGGTGTTATGACCTCAATGCCGTGAAGGTCTTGTAATCGTGCTTTATAAAAGTCTTGCTGCATCGTAAATCTCGTACCTAACAGCGCGATGCGTTTTACGCCGTCATCTTTAAGTCGCTTCGCGGTTGCGTCGGCAATATGCAGTACAGGCAATCCTGACGCTGCGCTAATTTCACCTGAAATTTTATGCATAGTATTGGTACAGATCACAATGGCATCAGAGCCTGCAAGCTTCAACGAAGTAGCCGCACCTGCTAAAATGGTGGTCATTTTCTGCCAATCACCAGCTGCTTGAAGCTTGGCAATTTCGGCAAAGTCGACGCTATACAAGCAAAGCTTGGCACTGTGTAGCCCGCCAAGCTCTGCTTTAACGGTTTGGTTGATAAGCTGGTAGTAGCTTTGTGTTGACTCCCAACTCATACCGCCAATTAGCCCAAGTTGTTTCATCATATTGACTCCCCTATTAGCCGTAAGACTAATATAGCGCATCTGATATTAATAGAATTACCGCTATAATTAATTTAATGGGTGAAAGAGCGTATCAGGTTCGTTAGAAGTTTTTCACTTAGAAGGGCTGAATAGTAAAGTGTTTGGCTTGACTATAGAAATGAAAGTACCTTGAGAGCTCAGAATGCGAGAGCGGAACGAAGAAAGTTATTTCCTGCTTCAAAGAGCACGTATTATTAATATAACTTGCCCATTTGCAAACTTGCTCAGACAAAGTGAAATTGTCACATTGTTAAAGTTGACAAAGTCATATTGGGTTATTAATGTTTCCTTTTTGAAAACAAAAAGGGAAAGTAAGAATGTTGGTTAAACTTTTCGCTACATTGGTGGCAAGCATAACGCTTCTATGTTCGGCTTCTGCAAACGCAGAAATTGCAGTGGGTGGCGGTTATCAATATGGTGGCGTACTTGGGCTAAACCTCTCGAAAACAACGGGTGACCATGTCATGTTTGCCTCAATAGGTTTAGTTGGAGGTGCCTTGGGTTATCAATACGTGCTTACTGCAGACCGTAAACACACGATAGGTTTAGTGTTAGGAAGTGAGGCAATAACAAGTGAAAAAGGCTTTGCTGCACTAACGTATAACTATTTTACTCAGGGGGCAGATAAACCAGGTTGGACTTGGGGTGGCAGCGCGGGTGTTAGGCGAGAGGATGAAGGCGGATCTTTTGCAAATATCGGCGACACTGATACAAAAGCGTTGGTTGGTCTTCATTTAGGCTATCGCTTCTAAGAAGATAAAGGGAGCTTTATATTGCTCCCTGTTACTTCAAGTTCGGTTGTGACTCCTGACGGCAAATGTGTTAACTCATTAGAGGTGTTACCTTCCGGTTTTTCTTACTCTTGTGTCTTTTGCGCTTTCTTTGCCACCATAAATATAGCCCGGTAAAACCAAGTAATACGGGGGCGAGTCCCATAATGCACCAAATTATTTTACTGGTAAGCCCTGCAAAGTGGCCAAAGTGGAGTTTTCTAAAACTGTCAATTACCCTGTCTAAAGTAGACGCCGTTCGAATATCGTAGGCAAAGGTTTGTTTACCAGATTGCGCATCAAAGCTAACCGTTGCTGCATAGTTACTAATGAACGGGTTGGCATCGGCCACGCTGCCAAAAATGGTAATGTTGGTTTGCTCTGGCTCAAATGGAAATAGCCAGTAGGTCGGTTTAAGTCCGTCAACCGCACGATGGCTTTGGGCCATCATGGCATCAAAATCTAATGCGTGGTTAAACATTGTGTGAGTGACAATATGGTGCTCATCTTCTTGATGCTCAAAAGCCTCGTGGTAATACTCCACTGCATTAAAGTAAACGCCAGTAATGCCAAGCGCGAGTAATACCGGCGCACTCCAAATACCAATTACCTTATGCAGGTCGCTCATAATGACGAGTCGAGGAGCTTGTCGTCTAAAGCTAAAGAATCGCCGCCAAAAGCGCCGATATATCACTAAGCCGGACACACCAAGCAAAGTAAAAAGTATGGCAACAACTAAACCGATAACGACACCCATGTGTGGAAAGGTTTTGCTCACATCATCAAGTAGTAAGGTGTAATGTAGGTGGAGAATAAAATCAGTAAAGTCGCTGTGAATACCCACAGGCTCGCTTAGCATTTTGCCTGCGTACGGATCTAGATACGTTTTAAACCACGTGTCTGTGCCATGCTTTAATAAATAGACTCGATCAGCTTCGTAGCCGTCATCGAATATTTCCCAGCTACCAATTTCATAATTTGGATGGGTGTCTGCGACATAGTTAACGAGCGCCTTCATGGGCTGACGTTGGACGTCTTGATCCTGGTAAGTCAATGTCGCTTGTGTTGGAAGTAATAGGCTATCTATCTCGAATTTAAACACCAACATGCTACCTGTGACTGACATAACGGCGAGCGGTAATATCGCGATTAATGCCATTGCACTGTGCCATTTAAATAGTGTTTTACGCATTGTTTTCCTTTGATTTAAAGCTAAATAAGAATGAACAAAGAGATGAATTAACAAGGACACCCACCTTAATGCTTGCAGGCGCATTAAGGTGGGTGTCCGTTTAAATCTTTCAGTCTATGTCCTTCCGTAAACTCTCCTATATGAGTGACTAAAAGCGGTAGTGAAGACCAATATCGGCTTTGCGCTCAGCACCCATCCAGCAGTTGCTTTCGTCATAACATGCGCCAACGTAACGCTTGTCACTGAGGTTACTAATGCTAAAGGTGATCCTGGCTTGCTCGCTGAGTTCATAATCAAAGGCGATGTCGAATAAGGTATAGGATGGCACGGTATCTGAGTTGTATTTGCCAACATAACTCTCGCCAACATACCGAGCGCCAACACTTACTTTAAGTGTGTCTAGCAGGCTTGGATAATAGTTCAACCAAAGCGATGCGGTGTTATCTGCAACCCACACTAAGCGTTTCCCCACCAAATCTTGGTCTAATTCATTTTTAGTGACTTTCTGGTCTAGATGCGTGGCATTGAACTGCACATCAACTTGTTCATTAAAGGTGTGAGAAGCCTCAAGCTCAATACCTTTGGACTGGATTTCACCGGCTTGAGTTTTCGTGACAAAATCTTTGCTGTTAATGATTTCGTTCTGCTTGGTGAGATCGAATAGCGCAAATGTTAGCTGTGTATCGCGAGATTGATATTTAACGCCAAGTTCCCATTGTTCTGCTTCAGTTGGCTTGAAGGCTTGTTGAGTTACGCTATCTTCTCCTGCAACGGGTTCAAATGACTGACTATAGCTCACGTAAGGTCGCCAACCAGAATCCAGCTGATAAAGTGCGGCAATTCTTCCGGTGAGTTGGGTGTCATCAATATTTGATTCCGTTTGCCACTCGGTGCCTGCGTAGTTTTTATCAGCAATAACATCACTGGTGAAACTGTCGTATCTAAGACCAGCCAATAGAGTTAGCGCTGATATTGTCACTTCGTCTTGGACGTAAAGCGCGCGGTTACTTTGTTCAATATCGTGCGCTTCGGTATAAAAGTTAAGTGGTAAAGCGCTTATATCAAACGCTGCATAATTGGGCGCTGCTAGATTAATACTTGGTGTGTCTGTCCCGAGTGTATCCCAATATCCTACGGTTGAGCTTAAGCTTTTGTATTCAAAACCCAAGAGCAAGTGATGTGATGAATTGCCAACGGTAAAGTGAGTAGACAATTGGTTGTCTAAAACATAGCCATGTTGCGTTTCATCGGTTTTATATGCTGCACGGGCAAGTATGGTATCGCTATCTGCTATTAAATTTTGGTTGTAGGTATTTTGCTGCAGGCCTTCTGCATCGGTGTAACGCCAGTTGGCAAACAAAGACCAATTGTCAGACAAACTGTGTTCCAGCTTTAGCCCTGCCATTAGCGTTGTCCTATCAAAATTAGCCCAATTGATATCGCCTGCAAATGCATCGGCATCTAGATAACCGTAACTTGCACGCGTGAGCGTACCAACACTATGTAAGGGAGTAGAAGGTATGGCTTTGGGATCGTCTTGGTAATAAAGCTGTGCAGTTAACGCCGTATCATGGTTCGGTTGCCAGCGCAGTGAGGGTGCAAATACAGCGCGTTCTTCTTCCGTTGTTTTTTGCTGGCCATCACTTGTTCTTGATAGCGCAATGGCACGATAGCTCAATTCATCAGAGATAACACCGCCATGGTCAACGCCGATTTCTTTGAGCGCTCTGCTACCTACTCTCAGACGAACCTGTGTTTGCTCAGTGCCGTTAGCAAGCTTTGCGATTTGGTTCACCATGCCACCTGGCGGTGCTGAGCCATAAAGCACTGATGCTGGGCCTTTTAGCACCTCAATGGTTTCGGTGGCAAAGGCATCAACTTGAGGGTATAAATTCCAAAGGTTATTGGATTGCAGTTCTAGGCCATCGTAATAGTTTCGATAAGATTCAAAACCGCGAATAGTGTATTGGTCAAAAATGGTGACTGTACTGCGGCTTTCTGGTGTGATACCTGAAACATAGCGTAACGCAGCATTGACCGAGTCAGCTTGACGTAGCTGCAGGGTATCTTGATCTATATGAGAAATAGAAAAGGGCGCGTTGATTGGTGCTAAAGACGACTTTGTTCCGGTACTTTTATATTGGCTACCTTGAACTTCTATCCTTTCTAACTCATCTTTTTGGCCTTCATTGGCGCTGGTGGTTTGAGAAAGCAGTGAGAGGCACATTGCAGCATAGAGCGTGTTAATTTTCATTGTTCTACTACTATGGATAATGAGAGTGATTCTTATTATATATATTTGCACGGTTCAGTTTTGTCTAAGAGTGCACTCGTTGTGAAATTTGCTTGGGTGAAAGAGAAAATAATTGCTTAAAACGACGGCTGAAGTGCGCCTGATTTTTAAATCCGCTATCAATAGCGATTTGATTTAATGATGCAGAGCTATTAAGTAACTCAAAATAAGCATGAGTGAGCCTAGTGCGGATAAGATATTCACTGGCACTCAGATCAGACGCGGCAAATAGTTTGTGAATATAACGTTTTGACCAGCCTGAATGGTCACATAGCATGTCGATACAAAATGCTTCATCATTTGCATGTGTAGAGATGAGCTGTTTTAACTCCGCTAGCGGCGACCTTGGTAATTGGGTCGGCTGGCAAGCACTTAGATGCAATACAATTTCATCTTCTAGCCATTTTGCCGCTGTTAAATTTAACGTTGTGGCGGTTAAGGCGCTTTTGAATAATGTTGCTAGGCCAAAGGGAATGGTCAGCGCTTGACCATGCTGAAGTCGTTTGCCGGTTCGAGAGGCTAGCCAATTGATTGGAAAGTTGAAGCTAACAGCGAGGTATTGTGTAGGAAGGTGAAACACATGTTTTTGATTTGCTTCAAGATAGATTAGCTGCGTTAGATCAGCACGCTGTAAAGACTGTTCAGTCAACCACCAACCACTTCCTTCAGTGATAAGGATCAAACTACCATAGTTTTCAGGCATCATCGCCGCAGTTTGCGCAGAGCGATGGTAAATAATACCATCGAGTTTTACTTGCGAGATGCTACTACAGATGAGTGGTACTTCGTTGTGTAGCTCACCGTCAGATACATGGTCATAAAACCCTTGATGTAATAATTGGCTGTAAAGATCTAATACAATACTCATTAAAAACAAAAATGGCGGCTCAAACGAGCCACCACTGTACTTGTTTTTTCAATAAACCCCAAACGAAATGAGATTTATTTGTAACTAATTTAGTTTAGTGGCTCGCAACAAGTGTTACGCCAGAGAAGCTAGAGTAGCCACGCAATTTGATGTAATAGGTTGCGCCTTGGCCTGAACTTAAACTACAAGACTCGTTATTACCATTTAAGAACGGACGACAGTCATAGGTTGATGTCGTAGGCGCTGCACCTTTACGAACATACAAATCTGCATCGCCAGAGCCGCCAGAACTTGCTACTGTTAATGTTACATTGGCCGGGACGTCAATGGTGTATAGCAACTCTTGGCCAGATGAACCAGCCAAACCACTTACTGGAATGCCATTTTCTAAGCAGTTGCTACCACAGCCGCCAGGATCTGATGAATAAGTGCCTGTGAGCGTTGCATTTGCATACGCAGAGTAACCATTTAGCATCACGTACCAATCACCAGCAGTCGGATTAGTGAAATCGCATGATTCATTGTTACCGTTTTTATAAGGGCGGCAAGCGTAACTATTCAGCGTTGGTTGTGTGCCTTGCTGTACATACAGGTCGGCATCACCAGTACCACCAGCAAGTGAGAAGTTCAGTGCGCTTGCGCCTGCTGGAACAACCAACTTATAGAAGGTTTGCTGACCAGATGCACCAGATGCGCTGACGCCTTGGCCGTTAACTAACTCTGTGATTGGATCAGGATCTGGGTCCGGATCCGTACCACCTGCGAGCGTGTATAGTAGTTCATTAGGCGAACCGCTTTGTGGATTAGAGACTTTACCTTTTGATGAGCGTTGGCTCAGCAAGCTATCAATTTGTGATGGGCTTAGACTTGGGTTTTCATCCAAATATAGCGCAACAGCACCCGCAACGTGCGGTGCGGCCATCGAAGTACCACTGATGGTGTTGGTTGATGTATCTGAGTTATACCAAGCTGAAGTAATACTTGAACCCGGCGCATAAATATCTAGACAGTTCCCATAGTTTGAGAAGCTTGAGCGGGCATCGCTGCTGGTGGTTGAACCCACAGTGATTGCATCAGCTGCACGTGCAGGTGAGTAATTACAGGCATTGCTATTGTCATTACCCGCCGCAACAACAAAGCTAACGCCTGAGGCAACTGCGTTATTTACTGCGTCATCAACCGCTTGAGAAACACCACCACCCAAACTCATGTTAGCAACGGATGGGCCTGATGCATTGTTTTTAACCCAATCGATACCAGAGATAACGCCTGAATATGAACCCGAGCCGTTACAACCCAATACTCTTACGCCAACGATATTGACGTTTTTCGCTACCCCATATTCACCGCCACCGATTGTGCCAGCAACATGGGTACCATGACCGTTACAGTCTGTTGCATCATTGTCATTATCAACAAAATCATAACCATGTGATGCACGGTTACCAAATTCATTGTGGCTAATGCGAACACCTGTATCGATAACATAGGCCGTTACGCCAGTACCATCAAAATCATAATGGTAGTTTGAGTTTAGTGGTAGATTACGTTGATCTACGCGATCTAAACCCCAAGTTGGATTAGCTTGGTCGCCGCTTGCTGTGATAGCGGGGGTCACTGTAACCATTTGGTCTTGTTCGATATAGTCAATATTAGGGTTATTAAGAAGCCCTTTTAGTTGTTTTGCAGATGCATTAATGACCACACCATTTAGTACACCACCAAATTCTTTTGTAATGCTTACGTTATGTTTGTTTTCTAACGCTTTTGCCTGCTTATTAGCGAAGGCCGCAATTGCTTTGCTGTTTTGAACGTTAAGGACTGAAGGGGTGCTAAATACAACGATGTATTGATCTTTAATTGCTTTGTTTGATTCTACGTTAAGTATTTTAGCGGCTTGTGCGTTGACTGAAGTCAAACCCGCTAATACTGCAAAACTAATAGCACTTAATTTACGCATTTTGTTGTTCCTTGCATGTTGTTTTGTTTAATTGTGTTTACCAATCTCAAGGTTATGAACTTATCTAGCTGCTGTAGACGCGTTATTCACCAAAGTTCAACGCTTGGTTGCGTTTGTTTTAAGTTAATGAACAACACCAGCTAAATGAAAATTGCACATAATTTCGACTGGTTACACTAGGAT
>NZ_JAKEVK010000105.1:0-15757 GCF_022398435.1 Pseudoalteromonas sp. Isolate6
ATGTAAAAAAATGCCGGACAAAGTCCGGCATTTTTGTATCTTCAATATTTGTTAAGCTTAGCAATAGTAAGCTTCAACAGTCCCTTTTGACTTCAGTAGCAAAGGCTGACCACGACGGTCTAATGCCTTTGGTGATGCTACCTTAATCCAGCCTTCGCTGATGCAGTATTCTTCAACATCAGTGCGCTCTTTTCCGTTGAAACGAATGCCAATGTGGTGTTCTAGCACTTCTTTTGCGTAATGCGGACTACGAGGGTTGATAGAAAGTCTATCTGGCAATGCTGGTTTTTCAGTTGAATCTGTCATTTTGTTTCTTCAATTATTTAAGCATGCTGTATTGTAGGTAATCGCATCGACCTGCTCAATAGCGGTCGACCTAAATTTTGACAAAACTCTGCTTAACCAAACATCAAGCGTTAACATCAACAATAACGCGCCCTCTTACTTTGCCATCAAGCAAGTCCGCTGCGGTGGCAATCACCTCATTCAACGTAATTTCATGGGCAATCATATTGAGTTTATTTAATTCAAGTTCGCGCGCTAATCGCTGCCATGCTTCAATTCTTAACGTTTTGGGGCACATCACACTGTCAATACCTGCCAACGTCACCCCTCGTAAAATAAAAGGCGCCACTGTGGCAGGTAAATCCATACCACCAGCTAGCCCACAAGCAGCGACCACGCCACCATATTGTGTGCTAGCACAGGCGTTTGCTAAAACATGTGAACCAACTACATCTACCACCCCCGCCCAACGCTCTTTTGCAAGCGGCTTACCAGCTCCTTCTAACTCACTGCGATGGATCACATTTTGCGCACCAAGCTGGCTAAGAAATTGAGCTTCTTGCTCTACCCGCCCGCTTAGCGCCGTAACACTGTAGCCAAGCTTTGATAAAATAGCGACGGCAACACTTCCTACGCCCCCAGCTGCACCAGTCACAAGTATCTCGCCTCGTTCAGGTGTCACACCATGGCGTTCAAGCGCCATCACACATAACATCGCGGTATACCCTGCGGTGCCGATAGCCATCGCATCTTTTGCCTCAAATTGAGTCGGCAAAGGAACCAACCAGTCACCGTTCACTCGCGCTTTTTGTGCCAGACCTCCCCAGTGCTTTTCACCTACTCCCCAACCATTAAGGATCACAAGTTGTCCAGGCTGATAATCGGGATGCGACGAAGTAGACACTTTCCCCACAAAATCGATACCAGGAACCATAGGAAAGTGCCTAACTACGGGAGACTTGCCAGTAATAGCTAACGCATCTTTGTAGTTTAGCGTTGAGTACAACACGTCTATATCAACGTCTCCTGGCATGAGTTCTGATCCAGTTACCTCATTCAGTGTTGCGACGTAATTACCATCTTGTTTATCAATGACTATTGCTTTATACATATCATCTCCATTAATTAGACTGATCGTCTATTAAATTACAAAAAAGCGGGGCATACCCTGCTCAGATGTAGCTTGGTTAATCCGGCATTTGAATCGAGCGAATAAAAAACGTTGAAAAACGCTGAAGTGGTACACCACTTTGTTCAAGCTTGGCTCTCATAACTGCGCCTTCCCAACCATTCCAAAACGTGTAGGCCAGTTCATCACAATGGTGCTCAGTTGAAATATGACCAAGCTGCTTGGCGTGCTCAAAGCATTGAGCGACCAAGATTTGCCACTCATTCAGAACGTCACCTAGTTTGTCTCTAAAAGATTCTGGTAGCTGAGCAATTTCTTGACTTAAATTGCCAACTAAACAGCCTCGTGTGTAATTATATTTAGCCATCGACCGTTCAGCTTGCTCCATAAATAGTGCAAGTCTGGCTAACGGCTCAAGACCCTCAGCGGATAATGCTTTAGTGAGCTTTGCACTTAGAAACGATGAGTAATGTTCAATCAGTACTAAACCATATGCCTCTTTGCTCGCAAAGTAATGATAAAAAGACCCTTTTGGTACATTTACCGTTCGCAAAATGGCATCAATCCCAGTAGCAGCAAAACCTTTTTCGGTGAGAATTTCCATACCTGTTCGGATCAATGCCGCCCTAGTTTCACTAAAACCAGCTTGCTCTTTTTTTGGCCGGCCACGACGCCGTTTTATACTACTTTCATTCATAAATTAAATATTAGACCGGTCGTCTAATAAAGTAAATAGCCATCGTTACTTAAATTAAAATGCCACCACTCATTCCAATTGGCAGGTACGGGATCCCAGAGTTCAAGAAAGAGCCGGTAACGTTTGTATACCCCTAGACGGAGTTGAGACGTATCAAGATGCAAAGTCTGCACGCTTAATAAAATGAATAAATGCACTGACCTTTTGAGAGTCATACGATTTACCATGATAGATCGCATGTACCACTTGTTCTCCCCAATCATATTCTGGGAATAAAACTTGAAGTTCGCCACTGTTTATCTCGCTGCGTACTTGATACTCAAATAGCCGACTTACCCCGCCACCTTGGACACAAAGCGATTTTAGTGCCGCATAACTGTTGCTAGAAAACGCAGTGGCAGTTTTTACACTGAGACGGCAAGAGCCATCACTATAAGCCCAGTCATTAAGGGTTTTACGATGAGTAAAGTTTAAACATCGATGCTGTGTCAGGCATGATGGCTCATTTGTCATCCCATTCGACGCCAAGTACTCAGGGCTTGCGACAATTACTCTCTTACAGCTTGTGATCCGCTGGCTGGTCAGTGATGAATCTTCCAAAGAGTCACTGCTTCTGAGCGCAATATCTATCTCCTGCGAGGGCAAATTAAGCTGCTCATTGGTAAGATTGAGTGATAAACTAAGATCTGGATATTGACGTTGAAAATCAATTAGCATTGACTCAGAAAGTAACTCGCCAATCGCAGGTGTTGCGGTAATAGTCAACCTTCCCTGTATGCGCTCACTTGCCTTCATGTCATCAAGCATATTTTTTAAAGCATGCAATTGTTCAACGGCTTTGGAATACATTATTTTCCCAGCGGCACTAAGCTCGATCGCACGCGTCGTACGGTTTAACAAGCGTTTGCCCACACAATGTTCAAGCTTGGCAATTGCTTTACTTACTGCGGGGCTCTGTACACCTAATATTTCCGATGCTTTAACGAAGCTCCTCTGCTCCACTACAACACAAAACACCCTAAGTAAATACACTAAGTCTTTATCCATTATTTCCTCAGTGGAAGTTAATACATTCCATTAGCGCTATTTTCAGGAACTTATCTGGTAGTGATAATGGCATTACCAACCACGGAGATCAAATTGATGAATACAAAATACTACTCAAAGTTCTTGCAATATTTTTTCTTAATGATGTTTATTGCGATCACTCAAAACAGCCTAGCAGCACAAGGAGGTAAGCAACAGCAAGATGCTAAACATGTCGACCTAACCTTACCGAAAGATTGGTATTTAGGTGAAGTAACTGGATTAGAATTTTTACCAAACGGCGATCTTGTCGTGTTTAACAGAGGGCTACACCCACTGCTAATTTTTAGTGCAACTGGTCAGTTTAAACGTGAAATTGGCTTAGGGTTATTTGCCGTTCCTCATGGTTTATTTGTTGATAGCCAGGGGAGTATTTGGACAACAGACCAACAAACACACCAAGTGCTGAAGCTTAACCCTGAAGGTAACATTGAATTAATTTTAGGGCGCAAAGATTTTAAAGGTCTAGGTTGGTTTGAAAACGGCTATCAAGTCAACTTGTTTACTTCCCCCAGTGATGTTGCACTTGATAGTAAAGGTAATATCTATGTTGCTGACGGGGGAAATTTTCGTATCGTCAAATTCGATCAATATGGGAAACTAGTGAAAGCGTGGGGTGAGAAAGGAGAGCTTCCGGGGCAGTTCAACTTCCCCCACTCGTTATATATTGATGCTGATGATACGCTTTATGTCACTGACAGACAAAATGCAAGAATTCAGCTTTTTGATACTGAGGGTGAATTCTTAAAGCAATGGAAAGACATTGGTTTTCCCTATGAGATAGAGCGCCTTAATGCTAACTCTCTCGTTATTTCTGACGCCCGAAGCGGCGAAATTAACAAGATTGATTTTAATGGCCAAGTAACAGAGAGGCTCGGAAAGTGGGGCAAGCGTGAATCTGAATTTGGCTTTCCTCACGGCCTTGCTGTCAATCACAAGGGGGAAATTTATGTCGGTGAGCTACTTAACTGGCGAGTGCAAAAGTTTTAACTGTATTATAAGTTTCTAACCAATCAACGGCTCCTATTATTACTGAAATTGTAATAAGTAAACGAGTTATACCAGTTGTATTAAGTAAATGATCTATCTTGAAGCGGGGAAATAGCTTTAGTAGCACCGCTCTCGCGTCCTGCTACCGCTAAGGTACCTATATCCATATAGGCAAGGCAAAAATTTTGCTATTTAGTTGTTCTAAATGAGAAATTTTTAACGAAGCTAATATGCTATTTCACCCTTCAAATTGATTGGAAGTTAATTTTATTGGTACTAATATGCCTTTCTCTCTGTCGAATCCAACAGCTGTTGAAACGCGCGGGTGCTACCCAACAGCTCGCGTTTAACTTCATTCCATTGGGCGTTGTGGTGTCCAAATCTTAGCTGCCATTGGCGCACTTCATCTTGGCTTGGCTGGTACAGCTTTGCACCCAACGCCATCAACGCTCGTTCACAACGCTGCTGAAGTTGCTCAATTTGCGACACATGAATGTGAAATGTCTGCTGTGCCGCTTCCTCTATTTCTCCTTTTATACGTAAGGGCAGCGTATTTAGCCACTGTTGGTTCGCAACTGTCACCCAAGCATCAGGAACACTCTCTAGAAGAGATACATGACCAATTTGGTTTTTGAGCTGATCGGGGCCGGCAAACAGCCCAACGACACTGGGGTCAATCACATCTATATGCTTTGTGCGAGCCATTTTTGCAACGTTGGCCCATGGAACATCAACAACACTTGCTGGAGTCATACTATAAAAATGACTTAACACCCTAGATGCCGGTACTCTCAACACCGCTTCTTTTAGCTTATCAGGTAAATTAATTAACCGATTGAAGTGCTTGATACTCGATAACGTTCGTGCTCCAGCAATATGATGCATTAATATCGTGAGCTTCCCTTGGCGGTTGATAGGATCAACAACTAACGAATGCCAATGTGGAGAGCGTATCAAGTTTAGAAATGCTTGATTGCTGCCCGCCCAAAATGGAATGTTTAAAATATCTAGCATGGGCAGCGCACGAGACAAATTTGATACTGATATAAGTATGCCTTCCACCTGACCACGCATTACCGCAGCCATTAACTCTCGACCTGTGCCTAACTTACCGCTATGGTGAATATCCACATATACCCTTCCTCTAGTCATACGCTCAACGTTTTGCTTAAACTCGTTGTGCATATGTGGAATAAATTCAGACAAATTAGTCGGGTACGGAGAAGCCAACCTTAATACATATAGTGCATTTTGGCGTTTGGCGAGCTCCTCCTCTGAGGGCTGCACCGTAGCAAACGCCTGTTGATATGGTAACGAAAGGCTCGCGCATACCGCTAAAGAAGCTTGAATAAATCGACGCCGACTTCTAGACACAAGGAGTACAACCAAACTAACCACCAATTACTAAAAGATAGTTGAGCCTTGTACTATTTCAATCGGGTCAACAGATCCTAGCCTTTGGTATAAGAGTTTTGTCTACTTTCTAAGCATAAAGTTTTTGCTTTCCACATTCTCTGCACTTTTGCCTGTCATTTTTAAAACTCGAATCACAATAAGGTTTGGAATAACGATGAACAACGCGAACTTTCTACGTGCAATGGCACTTGTTACCGCGGTGGCAAGTTTACCAATAGCAGCACAACATAGACCTCTACCACCTCCGCCTCCGAGTCAACCGCAACCAAGCTCGGTATTAGATGACGAGCTCTCGCAAATTATTACTGCTCACGGTATTACTGGCAGAGTCGCAGGTGCACAGCAACTGCCGAAGATCTCAGATCCCATCGCTCAGCTCGGCATGCAGTTATTCTTTAGCAAAGCCCTTGGAGGAGAAAAGTCAGTCGCCTGTGCCAGCTGTCACGACCCCAGACTCGGTGGCGCCGATGGGCTTTCCTTGCCAATTGGTACCAATGCAGTCGAAAGTGATGTGATAGGCCCAGGCCGCCAGGCTGTGAATGATGACATCAATATCCCGCGAAACTCTCCCACCATTTTTAATACAGGGTTTGAGAATAGCGCTTTATTTTGGGACGGCCGTGTTCAACGAGTGACCACCACTGACGATCAAGGTAATGAGAGCAGTTTTATCAGCACACCTGATTCAGGTTTTAATCAGCCAGATCCAAACGCAGCAGACTCACTAGTTGCAACCCTGTCCCGTTTTCCTGTCACCTCTCGTGAAGAAATGCGTGGTGAAGCTTTCGAAAGTGCCGAAACCAATGAGCAAGTTCGCTCGCATCTCGCACAACGTATTGGCGATTACGGCGATGAAGCGGGAAGCTTGGCCACCAATGATTGGCTCCAAGCCTTTAGAGAAGCATTCAACTCACAAGCAGACGCGCAAACCTTAATTACTTTTGATAGCATTGCCTTCGCACTCGGCCAGTATCAAGCGTCATTTGTGATGGTGGATACTGATTGGCATCGTTATGCCCGAGGTGAGCGTGGCGCACTCAGCGACAAACAAAAACGTGGTGCTAAACTCTTTTTTACTCCCGTTGCTGAAGGCGGTGCAGGGTGTGGAGGGTGCCACAGCGGTGAGCGGTTCACTAACAATGGTTTCTTTAACCTCGCCTTTCCACAGTATGGTATTGGTACGCAAGATAATAAGGCCGACATCGGGCGTGCTGCAATTGACCCTTCGCCTCAAAACCAATTCGCATTCAAAGTCCCAAGCCTAATAAACATTGCCCTGACTGCGCCATATGGCCATTCAGGCGGCTACGAAACATTAGAGCAGGTGGTTAATCATTACTCAAATCCTGAGCAAACCGTCGAGCAATTCTTTCAACGTGGTGGTGCATGTGGGTTAAAGCAGTTTGCCTTGACCGCTCAGTGTGACACACTAAACCTACAAGCGAGAGAAAATAGTGAAGCGGCGTTAGCGTTACTGCGCCAGTCACCTTTTGTTGCTGCTAATTTAGCACCACAACAAAAGCAAGATCTGGTCGCGTTTTTACATGCATTGACAGACAAGTGCGCAAAAGACCAGCAGTGCGTAAAAAGATGGGTACCGAACCGTCGCACACCAGACCCTGATAATTTACGCTTGCGTGCTCAACGTTAACGGGTGGAATAACAACAACTATGAAAATGACCATTCGCGTCAAACTATTGCTGATAATATTGATAGCCAACACCGCATTGGTGCTGGCTATCTATATCGCCAATAAATTAGCGTTTGAAAAAAGCTTTACGGCCTATCTTGAAAATACTTCCCGGGCTCAACTAAAAGAGGTCGTAACGCAAGTTGCCGAGACGTATGCACGCCATGATTCTTTGGACTGGGTATATCGAGGTTCAGAAGATTGGAACAGCATAGTGCGTAGCTTCTATGGTCTTTCTGAAGATGAGCGCCCGCGAGATAGACCACATTCTCGTCCACCACCAAAGCATCGTGAAAGAGGCGAAAGAGGGCCACGAAGACATGACGGCCCTCCACCTCGTTTGGACAATAAAAAGCGCCTGCTGATCAAAGACGCACAAGGCAATATTATTATGGGCACACCGAAAAGTAAGCAGACTTCGCTGTGGTTCCCAGTCTATCAAAGCGACCACTTGGCGCAGCCTAAACGCGAACAGATTATCGCCTACTTAGGCGTCGAGCAAAGTGGCTTGGTACGCAATGACTTCGACCAACTGTTTGCGGAGCAGCAACGCAAACAGTTCATCATCATTGCGCTCGTCGCCTTATTAATTACGTTAGTGATTGCCGTGCCATTTAGTAAATATATGGTCAATCCAATTGTTTTGTTGCGCCGCAATGCAAAAACACTGACACAAGGAAATTACGATGCTCGCGTCGATATTGCGAGTAAAGATGAACTTGGCTTACTCGCCAGAGATATGAACCGCTTGGCAGACACATTAGCGCAAAACCAAATAGCTAGACAGCAATGGATAGCAGATATTTCGCACGAGCTACGCACGCCAATTGCCGTGATCCGCGCGGAACTTGAGGGAATGATTGATGGCATAATAGCAAGCGATCCCGAACAACTTATGTCGCTTAACGAAGAGATCCAACGATTGACTCGACTGGTGGACGATTTACACCAACTGTCGCTGTCAGACCGTGGCGCGCTCACTTATAACATGGATAAAGAAAACCTCTACGACCTGCTCTCACGCACGTTTGCGAAAAGTAGTCACCAAATTGAAAAGCACCATCTTGCTTATTCTTTGCAATGCGATGAGCATATTACCTTAGAATGTGACGAGCAGCGCCTTGGACAGCTATTCGACAACTTGCTGCAAAATACCTTGCGCTACACAGATTCCTCAGCTGAGCAACCGGGAAACCTTGATGTAAAAGTCATACAGCAACAAGATAAAACGATAATTTACTGGCAGGACAGCGCACCTTCTGTACCACCAGAACAGCTAGATAAACTATTTGACAGGCTCTATCGAGTAGAGGAAGCGCGGAGTAGAAAAACGGGCGGCTCAGGCCTTGGTTTAGCCATATGCCAGAGTATTGTTGCTGCCCACAACGGAAAAATCACTGCAGACTTGAGCGAACTGGGTGGTCTCGCTATTATTATTGAACTGAAAAAATAATGAGTTTCCACTGTGCCAAACAAACATATTTTAATCGTCGAAGATGAACCAAAACTTGCCGATATTTTAAGTAAGTATTTGGCTCAAGCCGAGTATACCAGCCATTGTGTTCACGATGGCGCATTGGCTGAAGAAGCTTTTAAACAACAGCAACCCGCCCTTATCTTGCTTGATCTCATGCTACCTAATCTTGACGGTATCGAAATTTGCAAACGGATCAGAGCTTACTCAAACGTGCCTATTGTCATGATCACCGCCAAAATAGAAGAAATTGATCGCCTACTTGGTCTAGAAGTTGGTGCTGACGATTACGTGTGCAAACCCTATAGTCCAAAAGAAGTCGTCGCCAGAGTAAAAGCCATTTTAAGGCGCGTGGCACTAAACGAACGCGGCACAGTGTCAGAAACAGAGAGCAAACTTAAACTGGATGAAGAGAGCTTGTTTGTCTCTTTCCTCGACGCTAAAGCGACGCTCACTTATGTCGAGTTTATGCTGTTAAAGGCTATGTACGGTCATCCATGTCGAATTTATAGTCGCGACTTATTGATGGATCACATTTATGACGATAGCCACATTGTTAGCGACAGGACCATAGATAGCCATATCAAAAATATTCGTAAGAAACTACAAAGCATCGCACCTAAATACGACTTTATCCACTCCATTTACGGAGCAGGATATAAGTTTGAGGCGCAGGAACGTAATTCCTAGTCCTTAGCCTGTAATGTAAGTTGGATTACGCGCTAATCCAACTCCCGCTAAGTAGCTCACCGCTATCCCCTATTTCCTTTTATTGGTAAACTCAAAAAATAGCTAATAATTATAAAAAGGAATAGACATGAAAAGGCTTGCTTTAGCAGTCTTAATCCCATTAACAGGTTGCAGTAATAGTAATGTTGTAGAGCGAATACAATCTGAGTCTTCCGTGGTAAAACATAGCTCTGTAGAAGGGTATGAAGATAGATATTCCAACATCTACAATAAGTTTAAAGATTACCCCGTGACTTGCGACGAAAACTGTTATCCAGCCACCCAACAAATTCAATGTCAGTCCGAAATGCAAGATTGCACCTACGTTGGCAACCCCCCCACTCTCTCGCTCAATACCGGCTTTGCTATCCAATGGCTTGGGCATGCGAGTTTTAAAGTGAATACCAAAGATGGACAACAGTTTTTGTTTGACCCCGTCACGGCTCAATTTGACTGGCCTGTAAACTGGGCATTTCGCCTCTCAGAAGGGTTTAATCGCAATCAACCTGCACAGCTCAGTCAAACAGAGTTACAGCAAACCAATGCCGTAATGTACTCCCACATTCATTACGATCATTTTAACAAGAGCGATATCGAAGCGATTGGTACTGGACCAAGTTACCTCACACCACTTGGATTTGCAGAACACTTTCCTAAAAATGGATACAAGGTTTCTGAAATGGAGTGGTATTCAAGCAAACAACTTGGTGAAGTAACCGCACACTTTGTGCCTGCAAATCACTTTAGCAGCCGTATTTGGGTGCCGTTTTTATACGAAGATCATGGCGCCGCACTGTGGGGTGGCTGGATATTAGAACACCAAGGTAAGACTCTATTTTTTGCAGGGGACACAGGATACTCACCGCATTTTAAAGACATTCAAGAAAAGTACGGTGATATTGATGTGTGCCTACTTCCTATTGCCTCATACTACAGCGAAGAAGATCCTAATTGGTATCGTAAAGTACACACCACACCAGAAGATGCACTAACTGCCGCAAAAGAGCTCGGCTGTAAGGTCATGGTGCCGTGGGGCTATGGTAATGCTAGTTGGAAAATGGGAGATAGAACTTCACATTCAGCGCTTTTCCGCCTATTGCATATGCAACAAGTGCTAAAAACCCAAACGCCACTGTATATTTTAAATGAAGGCGATTCAGTGCACCTATAACCTAATGCTAGCGCACCAAGTCTCAAATTGATTTGTTGCGTTATCAAGCTTCTTGTTTTCTGGCTTTTCTAAGCGATAGTTAATTATGCATTTTACTGGCTAAAAAGTGATATAGATGACAACAAGAAACGATTAATAAAAACAGATACAACAAGTAGTTATAAAGCTTATTCCGGTTTTGTTCAGGTTATTGTGTTATAATTACAAAGTGTTATTTTAAGGAGGCACCATACCCGAGTGAGCAGAGCCAAACTAAGTCAAGACGAGAGCTTATCTTTTAAAATCAACTATCAACTCCTTCCCAAAGAGACAAACCAACTCGATCTGTATTTTTCAATCCCAACCGATATGGGAATTAATACCAACACGTTGAACGAAGTAGACTATTTTAATGCCAATATAAAAAGCCACAGTGCATATTACTCGGAGCAACTCCACCTTCCCTTGGTACGTAGCCGCTTTATCAGCCAAAGCAAAGGTCAAAAAACCGATTACCGCGTTAATCTAAACCTATTTTGCTATCAGATCCGCATTGCGCTAGATGCCGATGTAAAACAGACGCTGAAGCTAAAAGAAGCCGATGAGTTTTATCCAGCTGCGCAATTATTAGTGGAAGAAACCGAGCGCCTATTGAAAAAGCTAAGACGTTACACGCCACCAGATAATAAGCTCAAACCTTACTACCAAAACGCAGATAATTACCTTAGCTGGCATACTGAGCAAGCGTTTTTGAAACTTCTCTCCAGCGGGCCTAAGTCAAGCGACTTCAGTGATGAACGAAGCTGTATTGTTAGCTTCTGCCAACAAGAAAGCCAATACCGTGAAGAGCAGAGCTATAATTCACAAGTGACGTTGGACGACCCAAACCGCATTACCAATAAAATGAAATTGCTCGAAAGGCTCATTGAATACGGCGTTGTTTTTAACAAACAAACTATAGACTTAAGTACCAATCTAAAGCGTTTAGTTCGCGGTGTGGTTACTGGCATTATCATGGCCTTTGTGATGTTTATTGTGCTCAACGCCCGTTCTAACTTTCAAGAAGTTACCGTCGCTCTTATCGCTTTACTTGGGGTCATTTATGGTCTTAGAGAAACTTTCAAAGAAGACTTAACCCAGTGGGCATGGCGTCATATTCAACGCGGCCGACCAAAGTGGCGCAACAAGTTTAAAAACTCAGTGACGGACGCCATCGTTTGTACACAAACGATATGGCTGGAACATATTCGTAAAAAAGATCTACCAGAAGACGTTGATAAGCTGCTGAAAAAGCGCCGACAGCAAAATAAACAAGCTGCGCATCTACTGCATTTTTGCTGTAAAAACCAAGTACATATCGATGAGTTTTTACCCGGTTACGAAGAAGTACAGCAACGTATCACCTTTAACATGAGTTCGTTTGTACGCTATCTAAAAAAAGGCGCAGGAAAGCTTTATAGTCTTGAAGGGAAAAAGGTCTCGAAAAAGTCAGTTGAACGCCGCTATCAAATCAACTTGGTAATGCGGTTTAAATCTTCTCAGGGAATACAGTTAGAGAGGTATAAACTTACCATGAACCGCTCTGAAATCGTCGCCATAGAGCTTATGGCAAGCGACTCCGTCTATATTGAAAACGACGCTTAAGCACAGGCGCATTTTCGTATAACCGCCGATAAAACGGATTGGAAGCAGGTTTATTCCGCACTCCAATCCTAAATCCTATGATGCGGCTACTCAAGAGATATTAATGCGCTTTCTTTGGTCCGTAACGAACCATGTCTTTGCCGTTTTCATACACCTCTTGAGATACCCAACGACCCAACAACAATTGGTGTTTATCATCCAAAATCGCAATAAATGGTCTGCCATCACTGTTGTTCGTTGCTAGTGCCACACCGGCCACGTTTTGTAATCCTAAGCCACCGTTATCAACTAGCAACAAAAAAGCTTCCAGCTCGTCCAAGGTTTCAATGATATCTTTATCGTTGATCATCTCTTCAATCTCACTTTCTCAGTATGCCGCGTAGAATACCAGTTATGTCGAAATGATTGAACCCAACATCAAATGCTGCTTTATCGGTGTGACTCATACTAAAATCCAAAATAAGACCGGTATGAGCGAGCAATAAATAGGTAGGTTAAACGTAGAGTCAACAGCAATGCGCGGCGCACGCATCACTGTTGAGGGTGGCTAATGGTTGTCAAAATGCAATATTCAGTCCGCCATTGGTTTTGCCTCTCTGGGCCGATCCTGCATTTTTTGAAACAGCCAACCAATACCCACCAGACATAAGCCTAAACCGATAAAAGACAAGGCGCGCAGCAAGCCCTCGAGGTTTGCCATATCGACCACAAAGGCTTTTAAAATAACGATAGCTAGCCCTGCAAAACCGGCGTTAATCAGCACTTTATGCTCTATCTGCTTGGCAACAAAAATCAATACGGTTGAAATCAATAGCCAAACAATCGAATAAGTATATAACTCGGATTGCTCCATTGGTATCGACAGCACAAGGAACCCCTCATGAAATAACGCCCGAATTTCACCGTTGACAAACAAGACCCCTAGCACGGCTATCAGTCCGTATACCAAACGCTTAAATTGTGGTGGTATTAACTTAAACTGGAGCATAACAGCGAATATACACGCTGGTGCCAACCACTGCAAAAGTAGCCAATTAAACACACCGTCTCCAATGTATTGCCTGTCAAAAAACGGATTATTGGCAAACGAAATATCGGCGTGGAGCAACGCGCTTCCAAGTAATAGCAAGCTCGCGGCAAGCGGATAAAGTCTGTTGCCCTTCTCGCTGAGCTGCCCTCGCCACAGATATACGGCGCCAAGCACCAGCCAATTCAAAGCAAGCAACACGGATTCTTGGAAACCGAGATTAGTAAAATCAGGGTAGTCTCCAATCAAGAGATAACTTGTTTCAGTTGTGACCAGAAGCGCAACAATATGCATTGCGACGCCCATAAACCAAGTGTTTAGGGCCTTTGAAGGGTTGTATTTGGTAGCAAACCAAATGATACCCAGCACCAGCGGATAGACCACAAGTGTCCAATGTATGGTTAAAATTGTTTCGTGCTTGTAATCTGCAAGCCAAGGCGCAAAAGTAAGACGGGTAACAACGGCAATAAGTGCAGCCTTATACAGCCAATCAGGTAAACGCACCTTGTACTTCCAGCTCAAATAACTCATAGACGCTACTTGTGTCGCAATCGCTAAAGTCAACGAGCTTGCCGAGAGTAACATCGTAAAACACAAACTCAGCATGGCGTTCGCCAAAATAAGGTAAGTGACCTGCTGAATATTTGTATCCGTTTTCATCGCACGATACGAAGCGAATAGCCCGATGGCCAACATCTCAATCGCCCATACAGGATATAAAATTGCTTCTGCGGCTCTCGGAGAAATAGCGTAGCTTACACCGTAAAGCGCCAGTGGTGCCACGTTCAACAACATCAAATAAGCGAGCCTTGATGGATATCGCTTAATCATCATCATGCTAAATAACATCGTGATGACCACTGCCACTTGGATAAACAAATACTTACCGGTGAATGGAAAAAGTACGTCGTCGTAAGTGCCCACCTTAGGCATTAAGTAGAATGAGAGAAGTACAAACAATAGTAAATAAAATGGCCAACTATCCAGTGCACTATGTCTATAAGCCGCACACAAAACAACGCTAGCAAATAACACATTAGCCCAAATAAGCGTATCGATTTGGGTTTTTATTATTAGCGCACATGCGATAAGTAACAGTGGGAGTAAAATTCCCAATTGTTCTTTTCTCGGCATTAATAGATCTTTGACAGGCAACGGACTTATCATTGAATTCGTCAGTCGCCAACCTAGTACGTCTACCAGCACATATAAGTACATAGAGATAAGTGCAAAAATCAGCAGCACCCAAAAGTCGCCGCTCCCACCAACCGCAACGGCGGTGCAAAACCATAAGAAATGCCCAACAAAACTTTGCCACCACAACCACTTTTGTTTCACATAATCCGCAACCCATATCGCAGAGAGTGAAACAAAGCTGATATATAGCAGTAACGCACCGATATTATTAGAACCTGTCGATACCAAAGCAGGCACGACATACGCACCAACGATGCCAATACCTGCGAGCACTGGGCCAAATCTCAGTGCCAACGAAGTCGCAGCCAAGGAGATAATGGCGAGTAAAACAAAAGCCAAATTAGCCGGTATAAAATGATAGAAATCAAAAGCAACTAGCGTCATGGCAAAGCAAGTGATCACGCCACCACTGGCAAGCGCTGCAGAAATGTATGGAGTATTAATTTTTAGCTTTTCTTTGTAGCGATTTACGGCTTCAGCGGCAGTAACCAAACCAGCTCCAAAAAGAGCCCCAAGTATCACTCGTACACTTGGGGGAAGAAGTCCGGCTTCGATGGAATACTTTGCCAAAAAAACACCGCCAAGAGCTAGCACCACGGCACCTAACCAGAAGAGTCCATTTCCTTTTAATAAGGGATCTAAAGTAAAGTCAAATTCAAAGGCAGGTTTACTCTTACTCGGCTTGGCTCTTGCGATAGTGACCCTGCTTTCGCTTTCAGACTGCTGAGATTGTGGATGATTGGCTGTTGCCGTAGCTTCGCCCAATGCAGTCCGTGCAATTAATGATGTGCTATTAGCTGTTTCAACGTTTATTTCCCCACACTCAGAATGTTTGTGTTCTGTACGTGTTTGCTCTGGCGGTCGTTGCTCAGAATAGTCTCGGCTTTCAAGAGCCGAGATCCTGCGACTCTGCTGCTCTATCGTGCTTTGTAATTGATGTACCTTTTTGACTAGTTGCTTAAGCCTCTGTCTATCTTGTAGAGCAAAAACAGCGCCAATAAATACAAAAAGATAAAAAATAAAAGAGATAAACTCCGTATCCATACGACTCCTTATTTGTTTGCTAGGCACCTGGCTAACCTGTATTAGAAACAGTATGAGATCAACCACACCAATAAATCAATCTCTCATGATAGTAGTAATGACTTTAGCAAGCCGCATAAAAAGTACTATGACTTGAAATTTTCTAACATTGACCAAAAATACACATGAGCCCCGTTGTCATATTACCTCCTTGTAAAT
>NZ_JAKEVK010000106.1:0-15568 GCF_022398435.1 Pseudoalteromonas sp. Isolate6
AAATAAAATAATTTGACCTATGCGCTTCACTTCATTAAACCATTGTTAGCAACGAGCCACAACTTTATTAGTGTAAATATGCTACTCGCATTTCCAATTGTTTAGTGTCACAATGGCATCAGTGTTGGTGAACTTTTTCGCATCATGGATATTAGCAGCAGATTATTAATCTTTTTAGACGTTGTGGAGCGCGGTTCCTTTGCCAGTGCGGCACAGTTGAGAAATATTGACCGTTCTGTCATTTCTAAACAGATGACCAAATTAGAAGAAGAGCTTGGCGTAAGATTAATGAACCGTACAACTCGCTCTTTCTCACTCACTTCTGCTGGTTCTGAGATGGTAAAAAAAGCAGAGGAGCTAAGGCTATTACTCAACGACACACAACGGATCGCACAAAATTATCACACCGAGCCTAAAGGTTTGCTTAAAATTGCGAGCTCCACTGTAGTAGGTAGACGCTATGTACAGCCTGTCATTAACGATTTTCAGAAACGTTTCCCCCACGTCGAGGTTGAGCTTCGACTTGAAGACAGATTAGTAGATTTGGTCGGTGAAGGTTTTGATTTAGCTTTTCGTGTCGGCGAACCGAAAGATTCTTCGCTTATCGCTCGTAGAATTGCACGCAATCGATTGCTCATATTAGCAAGCCCAACCTTCTTAAAAGCCCATGGCACACCAAGCTCCCTTGAAGAGCTCAGCGAGTTACCTGCAGCAACTTACGCCAGTGATGCGCTAAGGTTTACCAGTATCACCTATCAAGACGAGCAAGGCATCGAACAACAAATGCCTGTTAAAAGTATCTTTAGAACCAATGACGGAGATACCTTGCTAGAAAGTGTATTATCAGGTACATGCTACATCGTAGCGCCTGCGTTTTTAGTTGGTAAAGAGATTATTGAAGGGAAGTTACAGCCAATTTTAACGAATATTAAGTTAGTTGACTTCGCTGCGATGTATGCCCTCTACCCTCACCGAGATTTACCGGTTAGAACGAGGCTTTTCTTAGATGCATTCAGAGCATATATTGGTGAGGAAACACCGATTTGGGAAACAGAGATCCCGGGGTTTGAACAAATGTATGGCTTCGTCCCACCTAAACCCATGTTGACGTTCTAGTTGACTCGTATATCTGGACAATAAGCTTTTAGTAGAAAAGGATTATTACTCTCATCCGTCTAACCTTTTCATCGCACCTCTCACCATGCTCTGGGAATTAATCCACTTTACGCATTCGCTTAGCGAGAGTGGTTCACAGATCTGGAAGCCCTGAATATAAGGACAATCCAAGCTATACAAATACTGCAAGCAGGCATCGCTTTCAACACCCTCAGCAACTATACTGCAATTCAATTTACGCGCTAAAAACATACTTGTTTCGACTATGGCTTGATCTTTTTCACTTTCATGGCTTTGCCTCACAAACGAGCCATCAATTTTAATTTGAGAAATTGGTAACTCCTTTAATATTGAAAATGAAGAAAAACCAGTACCAAAATCATCAATGCTGACTGCAAATCCCATATCAATTAACGTTTCAATCATGCTCCGTGCCTTCTCAACTTCTTCCATCACCGTACTTTCCGTGAGCTCAAACACAATATGTGTTGGGTCTACTCGGTGTGTATCCAGAAGCATTGCGAGGGTATTAATTAAGTTCTGCTCGGCAAAGTCCTGACAAGAAAGATTAATATGTACAACTAACTTGTTATCTATTTCAGTTAAGATAGCGAGATCTTGAAAAACACGATTGATCACAAATGTACTCAGCTGGCGGATCAAATTATTACGCTCCGCCAATTCAATAAATTGATCCGGCATTGTCATTGAGCCATCTGGCTGCGGCCATCTAAGTAAGGCTTCAACCCCATGAATATCACCACTTTTCGAACAAACAATCGGTTGATAATGAAGCGCAAGTTCACCACGTGCGAGTGCAACCTTTAGATTGGCCAGCATCTGGAATTCGGCTTCAATTCCCTCATGAAGCTCTTCATCAAAAATAACAATGCTTTGCCGGCTATGTTTGGCCGAATACATAGCGATGTCAGCTTGCTTCAATAGCTCAAAAACATCGAGCTGACGCGACTGAGTCCATAAGCTTGCGCCTGCACTGTACGTCACGTCAAGTTGTAGCTCTTCAACTTCAATACCTGACTTTAGCTCACTCAGCAGCGCATTGTTCTGGGAGTAAATACAATTTACGTCTGTCACGTCCATTAAAATAATAAATTCATCGCCGCCCATGCGATATAACTTGCTACGAGGAAGCAGTGCTGCCCCCATTTTATGCGCCAGTTCCACCAGTAATTTATCACCAAAAAAGTGCCCTTTAGCATCATTGATCTGCTTGAAATTATTCAAATCTACCAGGATAACACTAAAATCAAGCTGCTGATGTTTACGTTCATTAATAGCATCAATGCAACGCTGGCGATTCTCTAAATCCGTTAAAAAATCATGTTCTGCGTTATACTTGGCCTGTGTTGCAATTTCATTCAATTCTTGCAGGCTAGTTAGACTCAAACAATTCACCACAAAAACAAAAATGGAACCTAGAAACAGGATTAAACTTAAGCCTTGCTCAATAAAACTCGCGCTATTGTGATCGTACAGGAAGTAGGCAAAGCTCAAATATCCAAATTCAAACAGAGCCATAAGAATTAACAACACTCGCCAACCGACCGAAGAAGTTAATCGACATATTTTAAAGGCCGGAGAAAAAGCTAATCCCATGATAAAGCTGCCAGCTAATACTAATATAAGTGCAATCAAAGGAATCATCGTGCATAGAGTACAATGGTTAGAGTATAGATTATAAATACGCCCTTGCTCGGGACAGAAAGAATTATTCAATATTGGGTGGGGAACACAGTGGCGGGCTAGGTAGCCCGCTCATATTAGCTGATTGGCCAAGACAAGAGTTTAATCCGCGCTTTTTAGAATTTGGTAAAGCTGATCTTTTAACCACAGCCTTTTTTTCTTTAGTGACTCGAGATACTCATCACTTGAGTGCTCTACACCATCTTCAATCCGAATAACTTCATTGTCCACTTCATGGTAATCTTTAAATAACCTTGAGAAGTGTCCATCTGACAGTTTTAAGTCATGAATTCTATCTTTAAATTCTGGGAGTTCTTTAGCTAGGCTGTGACGTTCAATGTTCATCGTTTTATTCCCATAAATAGCCATATACACGAGGTTAAGATATACACCCAACCTCAAAGAGTAGACCCAATCAATGCGCCGTAGTAACAGTCGCTTCAAAGTATTGATGAAGTTACTGTCTGATTGGGCCTACTCCCATAGTAACCCGCTGTCGCCTTTGAGTATTGATCTAACGCAAACCTTGCTTAGCCCTCGGTATTTTGCTGCTTCTTTATACTATCTACCCCATAAAAGCTAGGACCTTTGACCACATTCTCGGGGTTTCTCGCAAAGTCGCTAGCCGCCTAGATGCAATTGTTGTAAAATGGCGGCGTTTCTAAGCAAATCTATCTAGCAACTTTTGAGGAAAACCTGTGAGCGAACAAAAACAGTCTCTTAGTTATAAAGACGCTGGCGTTGACATCGATGCGGGCAACGCATTGGTCGAAAGAATTAAAGGCGTAGTAAAAAAAACTCGTCGCCCTGAAGTAATGGGTGGCATTGGTGGTTTTGGTGCACTATGCGAACTTCCAACTGGATATAAAGAGCCTGTTTTGGTTGCTGGCACTGACGGTGTTGGTACTAAGCTACGCTTAGCTATCGATTTGAAAAAGCACGACACAGTAGGTATTGACCTAGTTGCTATGTGTGTTAACGATCTTATTGTCCAAGGTGCTGAACCGCTGTTTTTCTTGGATTACTATGCCACAGGCAAGTTAGACGTTGACGTCGCAGCAGATGTGGTATCTGGTATTGGTAAGGGCTGTGAACTTTCGGGTTGTGCGCTTATCGGTGGTGAAACAGCTGAAATGCCAGGCATGTACGAAGGCGATGACTACGATATGGCTGGCTTTTGTACTGGTGTGGTCGAAAAGTCTAAAATCATTGATGGAACTAAAGTTGCATCTGGCGATCAGCTAATTGCACTAGGTTCAAGCGGTCCGCACTCAAACGGCTACTCTCTAATTCGTAAAGTACTAGAAATATCTGGCGCAGATACTAACGCAGAGTTCGAAGGCAAAACTCTAGGCGAGCACCTGCTAGAGCCGACCCGTATCTACGTAAAGCAAATCTTAGCGCTATTAAAAGAAGTTGATGTTCACGCACTTTCTCATATCACTGGCGGTGGCTTCTGGGAAAACATCCCTCGTGTACTACCTGAGTCAGCGAAAGCAGTGATCAAGGGTGATAGCTGGCAATGGCCTGCAATCTTCAACTGGCTACAAGAAAACGGTAACATTGCAACTCACGAGATGTACCGCACATTCAACTGCGGTGTTGGCATGATCTTAGTTGTTCCAGCTGATAAGCTTGAGCAAAGTCTTGAAATCCTAAAAGAACAAGGCGAGAACGCTTGGCACATCGGTGAAATTCAAGACGCTCAGGCTGGTGAAGAACAAGTTGAGATCTTAGGTGGTGCCGAGTAATGGCACCCACTCGCCTTGTAGTTCTGATTTCTGGGAGTGGTTCGAATTTGCAAGCCATCATTGATGCTTGCAAAGCTGGCTATATTCAAGGTGAAATTGCTGCCGTTATTAGTAATAAAGCGGACGCATACGGCCTAACCAGAGCGCAAGAAGCTGGCATAGCAACATCCGTTTTAGACCATAAGCAATACACTTCTCGTGAAGAGTATGACGTTGCGCTTGGTCAACTAATTGATAGCTTTACACCAGATTTGGTTGTATTAGCTGGATTTATGCGTATTCTAACTCCAAACTTGGTGCAAAAATTTAGAGGAAAAATGTTGAACATTCATCCTTCTTTGTTGCCTAAGTATCAAGGGTTGAACACCCACCAAAGAGCAATCGATGCAAACGATGCAGAACATGGTGCTAGCGTTCACTTTGTCACAGAGGAGTTAGATGGTGGTCCTGTGGTCTGTCAAGCCAAGGTCGCTATTCTTCCAGATGATACGGCAGAGTCACTGGCGCAACGTGTGCATAAGCAAGAACACATTCTTTATCCTTTGGTGGTCAAATGGTTCAGCGAACAAAGACTAACAATGGAAGCAGACTATGCTGTTTTTGATAACAAAACCTTACCAATTCAAGGCGCACCGTACCCAGAAAAATAAAAAATGGAGCGCTGTGCTAATTGGTATTAGCGCTCTACTTTCTACCTCCACATTTGCAAACTCGCTCACTGAATATCACGCCGAATACCAAGTTTCGCGCAAAGGTGAGGTTCATGGTACGGCCACCCGCGATCTCACAAAAATTGCAGACGCAACATACGCTGTGCGCTACAAAAGTGATATCGAATGGATGATTTTTTCGGACGTAAGAACTGAAGAGTCATTGTTTAAAGTCACCGAGCATACTGTAAGCCCACTACACTATAGCATGACTCGTGAAGGGACTGGCCCAGATAAAAGCTACAAAATTAAGTTTGATCATCAAAACCAAGCAATTACCTCCAGTGAAGAAAAGTATCCACTGAAAGTGAAGTGGCTTGAGAATCAGCAAGATTTAATTAGTTATCAGGTACAGCTGCGAGAAGACCTGAAAGCCGGAAAAACCAAGTTTAGCTACCCAATCATAGACAAAAAAGGCGGCCAGCGAAGCTATGATTTTGAAGTTGTCGGCGAGGAAATGATCACCTTACCTTTTGGTAATGTCAAAACCATCAAGGTTAAGCGCGTTTACGATGATAGCGACCGACAAGCTATTGCTTGGTTTGCTCCTAACTACGATCACATGTTGGTTAAAATGTTTAAAGGCAAAGATGGTATGGAACAATTTCAGATTGAGCTTAAAACCTATCAACCAAAATCTGATAGTTGAAAGCATTAATACCAATTGCACTAAGTCTCCAATCAATTTGAAGGGTGAAATACCATATTAGCGTCGTTAAAAATTTCTCATTTAGAACAACTAAATAGCAAAATTTTTTCCTTGCCTATATGGATATAGGTACCTTGGCGGTAGCAGGACGCGAGAGCGGAGCTACTAAAGCTATTTCTCCGCTTCAAATAGCTCATTTACCTAATACAATTGGTATAACTCGTTAGAGCAAGTCGCTCCGTTCTACTGTATTGCTGCCGTCACTTCCCTAATAAAAAGCCCAACGGCTAGGCGCTGGGCTTTGGGGCAAGTATAAAAATTGAAAATGTTATGAGCTCGAGCGCGCTTTCGTCGATTCTCGAGTGATGAGTTTAGCTTCTAAAACCTGCTGAAACGGTGCTTCTTGCGGCTGAGTTATATGCTTAATCAGCTCTTCTACCGCTATCCGAGTCATTTCTTCCACGGGCTGTGCTATCGTCGTCAGGCCCGGCCAAATATGCCTTGCGATAGGTGCGTTATCAAACCCAGCAATAGATAACTGCTCGGGCACTTTGATCTCCCGCTGTGTAGCAAGTTTTAACACGGCCGCAGCCATGTAGTCGTTTGATGCAAATACAGCCGTTGGCCTTGGCTCTAAGTCCAATATGGCTTTTGCACTGTCTGCACCTGAGTGATAACTAAAGTTACCTTCTGCAACTAATCGTTCGCGATATTCAATGCCATGTTTTGCTAGCGCTTTTTGGTAGCCAGAGAAACGATTTTCTGTAGCACTGTGATCAGGGTGACCTTTAATAAAGGCAATTTCGGTATGACCTAAATTGATCAGATGCTCAGTTAACTCAAAAGCCCCCTGCTCGTCATTACTGCGAATTGAAATCGAATCATCACCTTCAATGGCTGAAGCAACGCGTGCATAGGGAATATTACGTTGCTTTAAAAAAGCAATAAGCTCGTTGGAGTCTGAAAACGGTGGAGTAAGCACAATACCATCAAGTCTCGATGTGGTCAGCAGCTGCTCAACATTGTCGATGAGGTCTTGGCCGCGCAGTTCACAAGGGTGTATCAATAAATTGTAACTATGCTTCTGACACGCTTCCAGCGCACCACTTTGCACTCGCGTGATATAGCTTTTTGATGGATTGTCGTATAAACAGCCAATGATAAAGCTACGGTTTTGTGCCAAACCGCGTGCAATAGGATTTGGCTTATAATTCAGCTCTTCAAAGACTTTCAGGACTTTTTCCCGCGTTGCTGGACTAACATTTGGCTCGTTATTTAATACTCGAGATACAGTCTTTTTAGATACTCCGGCATATTCGGCAACGCTATTAATAGTTACTTTTTTCATCGATTTTCCCTTAAGCTCGGCGTCGCTCATGAATACATGCCGCTGCACCAATCAGTGGGATATTATCTTGTACCACCAAAGTCACTGGAATTTGGCTCGTGTACTGTGACATCATGCCTTTTTCGGTAAAGCGCTCAACAAAGCTACTTGCTTGTAATCGCGCTTTCATCCGCGGCAAGATCCCACCACCAATATAAACACCACCTAAGGCTCCAAAAGTCAGCGCTAAATCGCCAGCTACGCTCCCCATCCAGTCACAGAAGTGACTCAATGTTGCGTCACAAACCTTGCATTCTTTCGCAAGCGCACTGATCTGCGCAGCATTAAGATCTTTAGCTTGCTCACCACGCACTTCAGCCATGGCTTTATAGAGTCTCGCAATACCCGGACCTGAAAATACCGTTTCGACTGAAACATGTTGAATACTCGCGCGCAGCACCTTTAATAACTCTTTGTCTAGAGCAGTAACCGGCGCAAGCGATATATGCCCTGCTTCACAGCTCATCACTGCGCTGCCATTGATATCTCTAGCAAGACAAGCCGCACCAAATCCAGTGCCCGGACCCATCACGCCGATATTTGCACCTAGCTCAGGTTGACCTTGCTTAATTACTAGATTTTTCTCTAGTGCCAAATAAGGTGCCGCGTAGGCAAAAGCGGCAAAATCGTTGATCACGGCAAGCTCGGTAAAGTCGAACTGAGCTTTGATATCTTCTGAACTAAAGTGCCAACCTAAATTAGTTAAATGAACTTGCTGAGATTTAATAGGACCAGCAACCGCGAGGCAGGCTCTGCTTGGTTGCGCAACAGGTAGCTCAGTTAAATATTTTTGGATAGCGGATTCAAAAGACTGGAATTCAGCACTAGGAAAAGTGACTTGATGCGTAATTGAAAAATGGTTAGTTCGCGCATCAAAATCTGACACGATTGCAAATCTGGCGTTTGTTCCCCCGATGTCGGCAACGACAATCGGCTCAAACGGCACGGATGAATGGCTTGTTGTCTGGCTCATATTATTATCTCTTTATCACTGCGATTATGCTTGGGCTAACATCAGGGCTGCCAGCACACGTCCTGCAATTTACTGTCTCAACTCGCCAAAATTTGCACGCCTTGGCTTTTGCTCTTACCTGTTATTCTGTTAATTTGGTAAAAAAGTGCTGCCCTTGGCATAGGGCAGCCAAATACGTTTTGACAACAAAATGATAAAACATCGACATTATGACACCGGTGTCAGACTGTATCAATAAAAATTTGCAAATTCGGTGAAATTGGTTGAAAAAAAAATTGAATGACTGACAATGTCACTGTCTTAAGCGTTGAGAAGAACATGAAAGGTAAAGCAACTTCATTTGATATCGCCCATTATGCTGGCGTTTCGCAATCTACGGTGTCGCGCGCCCTAAGAAATAGCCCTTTGGTTAACGAAGAAACTCGTCGTCGCGTTCATGAGATTGCTAAAAAGCTTAACTATAAGGTCGATAAAAACGCGAGTAATCTGCGCACTCAGCAAAGCAGTACATTGGCTTTGCTGTTATTTGAAGATCCCACAGAAGACGAGTCACAAATTAATCCTTTCTTTTTAAGTATGCTTGGCAGTATTACCCGAGCATGCGCGAAAGAAGGCTATGACCTTTTAGTGTCGTTTCAATCGACGAGCAGTGATTGGCATGCCGATTACGAGGATAGTCATCGTGCTGACGGGTTAATTTTACTCGGCTATGGTGATTACATCGATTACCAGTCAAAGTTACAAACTCTACTCGACAACCACACAAAGTTTGTTTGTTGGGGGGCAACGGTTGATAACCGTCCAGACCTAACTGTGAGCTGCGACAATTACGGTGGTGGTGTATTAGCTGCAAAGCATTTAATTGACATGGTCAGAACAGATTGTGCGTTTATTGGCGATGCCTCGGATCACAGCCCGGAATTTTTTGCGCGCTTTAAAGGCTTTAGAGACACCCTTAAAGCAAAAGGTATTGAGGTGAGTGACCGTAAAATGGCAAATGCGATTTCCACAGAAGACTCAGGGTATCATGCGACTCGCTCTTTAATCGCCAACAATGTTAAATTTAATGCGCTTTTCGCTGCTAGCGATCTCATTGCTATTGGCGCGATTAAGGCGCTTCAAGAAGCGGGCGTTCGCGTGCCGCATGATGTGCATGTCGTTGGCTTTGATAACATTGCCGCGGCGGGTTATGTTTCTCCCTCTTTGACTACTGTGCAGCAAAACACCACATTGGCAGGGCAAATGCTGGTCGATAACCTACTTACGCTTATCCGAGGTGAAGCGGTAACCTCTACCCTCTTGCCGCCGAAATTGATTGTTAGGCAGTCTTCACGGTAGCAATAGCGATAAAAATGCCGAACTCATGTTCGGCATTTTTTATGTGTTTACTTACAGTTTGTTATTTCAGTTTACTTTCTACGATTGGGTAGTGATCCCATACTTGCTTTTCATTAAGAGAGCGTACTAACTTTACGTATTCAGCATGTGTCCAAGCCAAAGGCGTCGCCGAGTTGGTTCCTTTGCCAAGTTGATAGCCAAAGGTATTTTTACCCACACCATCCCATACTTGCTCAGGTAACATCATGCCTTCATTAGCAAAGTGCTCCATCCCCTTCACATAAGTATTTTGTATTTTGCTCTGTTCATCCGCACTTAATTCACCATCAAGCAGCGCCAGCGCAATATCATAGTGACCACGCTCTCCGGTAAAGAAAGGCCACACTCGACCGCGTTGGCCATCAGTATTCTGACCATTTTCGGCATAATTGATACCGCGCTTCTCATCTTCACCATAACCGTCATTACCGTAACGGCGGTACCCCGGATAACTATTAACATCACCATCAAATTTAAAGCTATATTTTACTCTTAAGTTGTCAGCTATCGATTCATCATCGTATTCAGGCATGGTGGCCACGATGCTCGGGGCGTCAGCCCCTCTAACCCCGTAACGCACAAGTTCTAAAAAGCCACCGTCGATGATCTGCTTCTTATCCATTCCGCTGCGGCCATTGTTGGCATTTAAGGTCGTACTGGAATTAGGATCTTTGTCTTGTCCAATACGGAAGAAATATTGACCGTCACTGTGTTTGCTTTGCAGACTCCCTTTGGTTGTGAACATGAATGACTCAACATCACGATTGTACTGCTGCGCCGTCGCAAGGAATTTTTCTTGTCCCGCTTTATCACCAGCCAATTTAGCAATATCGCTCGCCGTCACAAGGCCAGCAATGATTGCCGCGGTAGTCGATGGCGAATAGCCATTTTGCTCTTCCCAACGCTCTTGCTGTGTCGCAGGCGGTGTGATTTGCGTGTCATTCCACAATATTTTAGCCAGTCCCCCTTCAACTAAGAAGTTAGCCGCAGGCTTTAACATCTTATTGTACCAATAAACCAGTCTTTCATCGCTTAGCACACCCGATTGCCACAGTTTCCATGCCAGCATGATTGGCATTGCCGTTTGGTCAAGCTGTACACCAACCCACTCAAGCTCGCCATCTACATGCGTTTTTTGTAAGAACCAGCCAGTATCACCATGGTTACCCGGTGTTTTATCCGTAACTTGCACTTTTTCTAGATACTCAAAAGCAGTGAGTGCTGTTTGTGTATCTCCCATCGCCAAAAATGCCATCGCTACTTGATAAAAATCACGCACCCATACTGCTTTATAACCGGTATGACCTTGCTCTGCTGGCACTGTGTCTCCCCACGGATTTGACAGCGATGCGATCAGCGCACCGGCATGGGTTTTATCTTCTTGCGCCTTAAGCACTAGTGCACTGGTGTAAAGTAGCTTGCCGTTGTCTGCAGTATTTGTCGTCATGGACTTTAGTGGCGCTAAACTTTCGAGATAATCTTGCCAGCCCGTCGCTTCGCCTTGACCATTATAATCAGCCAGTACCTTATCGTAACCTTTGGCTAATGTAGCCGCCCCCTCTGCAAAGCTCTGCTGCTGAGAATGACCAAAACTCAAGGTAAGATCAAAGGTGCTGCTGCCCTTCACTTGCCCTAAGTTTGCCAACCAGTTAACGTTGCCACTCTCTTTACCTGTAGACGCATAAGCCTGAGCTATATGTCCTGTAGACTCAAGTGCCGCTAAATTATCGCTGGTGCCAGTAAAACCGACAGATGCTTCAACAAAGCCAGTTTTGCTCTGCAAAGAGAGATAATTCTTACCTTCCCATGCTAACAAACCTTGCTCTGTCACTTTTGCAAAATCGTTTAAGCCATTGTTATTCACGTATGGGTTTACGTTCACAAAAGCTTTTACATCTTTGAGAGCAGTATCTACTTTTGCTCTAACAAACAAGGTTTGTCCGTCAGGATCGGTAAAAATATGCTTTTCAAGGGTAAAGCGGCCTTGTTTATCCTTGCTTAAAATTTTGTAAGCCAGCGATAACGGTCGTCCATTGGCATCTTTATAAAGATAGTCAATCGTGACATCTAGGGCGTCAGTATCAGATTCTTTCACTGCAAAGCCGTCACCCACGATGATGAATTGCATGTCTTTGATCTGCGCTTGGTGAATAAGTCCAAACATGGTCTCTGTGATCATCCCTTTTGCAACAGAAAACCATACCTTTGAAACTGCTTTAGTAGCCGTAGAATCACTGTACTTGCCGTCTTCGTACGCTTCGTACGACGTACCAATCCCCGTTTTTCCAGAGTATGACCAATAAGGTTTAACGCCAGGTTCACCTGGTGCCGTCAGGGTTTCATTGCCAGATTGCTGTGATCCGCAACCCATGAGGCCAGCACTTACCAGAGCAAGTGCAATTGTTGATAGTTTAATCATCTCGTTCTCCTTATTGAGCCTTTATCGTGACTCTTGAAACAGCTAATGCAGCGAGTAAAAATGACACGCCTCCGATGACGAGTGCAAATATCGGTTGGTTATCAAAACCATGACGTAGAATTAGACCTAGAATACTGGCGGCGAGTAATTGTGGGATCACGATAAAAAAGTTAAAGATCCCCATAAATACACCCATTTTGTTGCTTGGCAAAGCGTTACTTAACATCGCGTAAGGTAATGACAAAATAGATGCCCAAGCAAAGCCAATGCCCACCATTGGCAACCAAAGTAATGTGGGGTCACCAATAAATTTGAAGCTAATTAAAGACACAGCACCAAAAAACAAGTTAGCTGCATGTGCCCCTTTGAGACCAATGTGCTTAACCATGAATGGGATCACCATCGCAGCAATGGCAGCAAAGCCATTGTAAGCTGCAAATAACACCCCAACCCAGTCAGCACCATCGTTATAAAGTTTGCTCGTTACATCTGACGTACCATAGTGATGGCTCGTCACCGCTGAGGTAGTGTAGATCCACATGGCGAATAGCGAAAACCAGCTAAAAAACTGCACCACAGCAAGCTGCTGCATGGTCTTTGGCATCGTAAATAAGTCAAAAATAACATGATAAAAACCATTACTTACACGCTGTTTTTGCTGCATCACATGCGCAATGACAAATACAATTGCAAAAGCGATGAGCAGCCCGCTAAGCAAATAAAGCTCTTTTTCAAGGCCAAGAAGTGCAACGGCAAGCAACACAATAACGCCAATGAAACCACTCACCGCACTGCCTTTTATAAAGTTCACAGGTAGGTCTGACAGTGTTGCGCTTTGCGTATTCGTTTGCGCTTGTTCAAAAGCAGCGAGTTGCTCAGGACTATATTCTTTCGTTTTTAAAATCGTCCATAATACGGAGATGAACAGGATAGCTCCCCCCCAGTAAAATGCGTATTTTACCGAGTCAGGGATTTGTCCAGCAGGTGCTGTATTACTCACCTCAAACCAATTGGTCATCACCCAAGGCAGCGCAGACGCGACCACGGCACCAACCCCAATGAAAAAGCTCTGCATCGCATAACCTGTAGCACGTTGCTTTTCATTCAGATTATCACCTACTAATGCTCTAAACGGCTCCATCGTGACGTTGATCGACGCATCCATGATCCACAGCATACCCGCCGCAATCCAAAGCGTTGGAGAATTGGGCATGATAAAAAGCGATAGCGTGGTGAGAATAGCCCCCCACAAGAAAAATGGTCTTCTACGGCCAAGTTTTCCCCATGTTCTATCACTCCAATAGCCAATAATTGGTTGCACGATTAAACCCGTTAAGGGCGCTGCAACCCACAATATAGGGATGTCATCGACCTTTGCACCAAGGGTTTGAAAAATACGGCTCACGTTGCCGTTTTGTAGTGCAAAACCAAATTGGATCCCAAGAAACCCAAAGCACATATTCCATATCTGCCAAAAACTGAGTTGTGGTTTTTGTTGTTCTTGTTGCATAGGTTACTTCTCTAATTGATAAACTGCGCTGGCAAGCGGCGCTAGCGTAATCGTTGCGTTGGCATGCTCGCCATCAGCTGTTGGTTGTAATTGTAAAGTCGGGTGTGACTCTAAAATATCGTTATAAGTACCCTGCCAGTCTTTAGGCAGATTGACGGTGACTGTTTGTTCTTGTTCTGCATTAAAGTTGCTCACGACCAACAGCTTTTGTTGACCTAATTTACGGCCAAATGCCATGACGGCTTCAGCATTGCTTGACATCTCAGCGCTCATAACGACTTGCTGGTATTCACCAGCAGCAATCGCCGGCTGCTTTGCAAGGTTAAGTAATTTGACGTAGTAATTACGAAGCGCCTTTTGCTCATTTGACAGTAACGCGCCATCAAATTTTCCGTTATTCATCCATTTTTGATGTTCGGGTACACCAATATAGTCAAAGATACTGGTTCTGCTTGGACTGCCGAACCCTGCATGCTCAGAGGCATCTTCCCCTAATGTTTGTCCAAAATAGATCATTGATGGCGCTGTGCTTATCAGGTGACTGACCACCATAGCGGGTTTGCCTTTTAGCGGATCGCCTACAAATTCAGGGCTTGCGATACGCTGCTCATCATGGTTTTCTAAAAAGTGCAACATATGTGGAGCAATATCGGCTACCGATTGATGACTATCCAACACAGCTTGGGCACTACCTTTGCCTTGCATTAACGCCTTCAAGGTGTCGTAAAAACCCACTTTGTCGTAGAGGTAATCCATTTTCCCTTGCTTGATATACGGGCGATATAAAGTGGGGTTATAGACTTCTGCAAGCAAGAAAGCTTCAGGATTTTTTGTTTTAATCGACGAGTTTAAGAAGCTCCAAAACTCTACTGGCACCATTTCCGCCATATCGTAACGAAAACCGTCTACGCCCTTTTCTAACCAAAAGTGGGTAATGGCTTGAAATTTGTACCAACTATCGGGCAATTGCTTGTGTTGCCAAAATTCAAAGTGCGCACGGTAATCTTGCTGCGCATACTCATCTGGCAAGCGATCGAAATCGTAGCTACCATCAGGCTTTACCCCATAATTCACTTTGACGGTTTCATACCAATCATTAATATCAGGCTTTGCCGCACGAGCCCCATTACCGGTCCACTTTGCTGGATTTTCTGCAAATTTGCCATCCGCTAATGGATGGGTTCCCCCCCCTAACACCTGATAGCTTTCACTCGTTGGTACTGCAAATTCTTCACCAACCACGTAATAAAAGTTATTGTCCCTAGCATATGCAACTTGCGTGTCGTCATTCGCGCCAAAATCGACAGTTCCTTTGGGCGCACCGAGTGACTCATAGTTACGAGCGACATGGTTTGGCACAATATCAATGATCACTTTTAAACCGGCGTCATGTGTGCGTTTGATTAAGGCTTCAAATTCAGCCAGTCGTGCGGAAGGATCGTTCGCAAGATCAGGATTAACATTGTAGTAATCTTTTATCGCATAGGGTGAACCCGATCTGCCTTTTACAACATCAGGATCATCTTGGCTGATCCCATACTTGCTATAATCGGTTACGACTGCGTGATGAAGGACACCGGTATACCAAACATGGGTCACGCCCATCGCCTTGATTTGTTGTAGTGCCGTAGGAGTAAAATCAGAAAACTTGCCTACACCGTTTTCCTCAATTGTTCCCCAAGGTTTGTTCACCGTTTTGGTATTGCCAAAGAGCCTTGTGAAGACTTGATAAACAACGGGTTTGCTCACTGGTGCCACTTCCGATTGCAATGTCATTTGTTCAGTTTTATTGTCAACTGGCTTAGGGCCACAGCCGCTTAAACCTACTGCACCACCCAAAAGCGCTGACACAGCCAATAGTAGAGATTTATTTTTCATAGTGTTGTCATAATGCTGTTTTAAAAGAGTCTACTTGCGTAAACGAACGTACTGAACCCATTACATATGTATTCAGAGAGACCCTTAATTAGAT
>NZ_JAKEVK010000107.1:0-15497 GCF_022398435.1 Pseudoalteromonas sp. Isolate6
AGCTCGGTGAGCCGTACCGTGACCGCCGATAACTCCGGTAACTGGACGCTAAGCGGGAGTGAGCTGGATGTCAGTGGTTTAAATAATGGCACGCTGACTGTCTCGGCAACTCAGGCAGATAGCGCAGGTAACACTTCCACCGCTGCGACGCAAACGATTACGCTAGACAATGCGGCGCCTTCTGCGATAACCATCACCACGCCAATTGAAACCGATGGACTCGTGAATGCGGCTGAAGATAATGATGTGCTGATTGTCGGCTCCGGCGCGGAGGCGGGCAATAGTGTGACGGTGACCATCACGGATAACAACAGCTCGGTGAGCCGTACCGTGACCGCCGATAACTCCGGTAACTGGACGCTAAGCGGGAGTGAGTTAGATGTCAGCGGTTTAAATAATGGCACACTTACAGTATCTGCGACGCAAGCGGATAGCGCAGGTAACACCTCTACCGCTGCGACGCAAACGATTACGCTAGACAATGCAGCGCCTTCTGCGGTGACCATCACCACGCCAATTGAAACCGATGGACTCGTGAATGCCGAAGAAGATAATGATGTCTTAATTGCAGGCTCCGGCGCGGAGGCGGGCAACAGCGTGACCGTGACCATCACGGACAACAACAGCTCGGTGAGTCGTACCGTGACTGCCGATAACTCCGGTAATTGGACGCTAAGTGGGAGTGAGCTGGATGTCAGCGGTTTAAATAATGGCACGCTGACTGTCTCGGCAACTCAGGTGGATAGCGCAGGTAACACCTCTACTGCAGCCACCCAAACCATAACGCTGGATAATTCGGCACCAAGCGGTATTTCAGCTACGATTGACCAAGACTTGATCAATGCAGGAAATGAGACTGCGTTTAGCTTCACCTTAACAGGTTTGGAATCTACGGGTAGCTTTACTTATGAAATCTCAGACGGCAGCAGCTCTGTATCTAGCGCAAGTGCAACCGCTATTACGGGAACCACTCAGCAAGAGACCGGCATTAATGTCACCTCATTAAATGAAGGGACGTTGACGTTATCTGTTACCGTGGCTGACGACGCAGGGAATGAAGCAAATGTAGTAACAGATACGGTGATTAAAAAGTATAATGTTGCACCTGTTTTGTCAGGGACACCAGCAACAACTGTAGATGAAGACAGTGAATACGATTTTACGCCGACTCTGGCTGACTCAGATACTGGTGATACTCATACCTTTAGCATTACGAATAAGCCAAATTGGGCAACGTTTGATACGCAAACAGGTAAGCTTTCCGGTACGCCAGATGACTCTCATGTTGGCACGACCACGGATATTGAAATCTCGGTAAGTGATGGTACAGACAGCGATACGCTCAGCGCATTTAATATTGAAGTCGTTAATACCAATGATGCACCAACTGGGCAAAATACTAGCTTTACCATAGATGAAGGTGCGACATTATCACGCGACTTAAATAACGGTTTACTTTCGCTTGCAAGCGACGATGATCTTGATTCCAGCGATAGTCTAACGGTAGTGAAAGACACCGATCCACAATACGGTACGTTGACCCTCAATACTGACGGTAGCTTTAGCTATGTTCATGGGGGGAGTGAGAACCACACCGATAGCTTCACCTATCATATTGAAGACAGCGTTAATGCCAGCTCGCCTGTGTACACTGTAACAATCAATATGAATGCGGTTGAAGACGCTCCAACGGCTGTGAATGACACCCTTACTACACTTGAAGACGCGTCTAATTCGGTGAATGTGCTTACCAATGATAGTGACCCTGAAAACAACATGGTTGCTTCGTCAGTCTCCATTAAAACTCAGCCGACGAAAGGGCAATTAAGCGTTAGTAATGGGGTCGTCACCTTTACACCTACCGCTAATGCAAATGGTTCGGATTCATTTACTTATACGGTTAAAGACTCGACTCAGGCTGAATCAAATGAGGCAACGGTTAGTATTACCATAACACCTGTAAATGACTTACCAGTCGCGGCTAACTTTACACCAAACATAGACGAAGACACGCCAACCTCAGCTTTGACCGTTAGAACAAGTGCAACAGATGTTGAAGATACCAACCCAACTGGGGTTATTGCGCTTGAGTCGCAGCCAAGCAAGGGGCAAGCGGCAATAGACCTGAGTAATGGCACCATTACTTATACGCCAAATGCCAATGAGACAGGAAATGATAGCTTTACTTACTCGATCCTTGACAGCGAAGGTGGGAAGTCCAATATTGCGACTATTTCCGTCAATATTGGTGCAGTAAATGACCGGCCTGTGGCTGGTAATGACACTGTAACAACAGATGAGGATACTGTTACAACATTGACGATCCTCGCAAACGATTCTGACGTTGAAGATCAAGGTTTTGATGGTTCGGATATTGCACTTGAAGATAAAGGCGACGGTGTCGGCAACTACGACCTTGCTACCGTCACGGTTGGCTCTGATGGTGTGCTCACTATCACACCAAAACAAGATCAAAATGGTACATTGACCTTCACTTACACCATTGAAGATAGTGAAGGGCTGCGCTCTGAACCAGCAACAGTTACAGTCAATATCACCGCAGTTAATGATGCACCAGTTGCAGTTAACAATACGGCTCAATTACTTGAAGATGGCAACATTGAGATAAACGTGTTGGGTAATGATACGGACGTAGATAGCCAGCTCAATGCCGCAAGCGTTGCAATTGTTAATCAGCCTCAAGGCGGTTCACTGCAAATACTAACGACAGGTAATATTGTTTATACGCCGAATGCGAATTTCTTTGGGAATGATAGCTTTACTTATACGGTACAAGATGCAGAAGGACTAGTATCTAACGCGGCGACAGTGAATATCACGGTGACACCGATAAATGATGCGCCAGTTATTTCAGGAGCACCTTCGACTTCTGTCAATGAAGATGTTGCATACAGTTTTACACCGACGGCGACGGATACCGACGGCGATAGCTTAACATTCAGTGTGGCGAATCTTCCAGTATGGGCAAGTTTCAGTGATACAACAGGCGCTATTACTGGTACGCCAAGTGAAGGACAAGACGGTACCTACAGCGGCATTGTAATTACGGTATCGGATGGTCAAGCTGATGCATCGTTACCTGCATTTAACATCGTGGTGAATGCCGTCAATGATGCACCGATCATCTCCGGTACTCCATCAACAAGTGTTAAACAAGACGAAGTATACAGTTTTACACCGACAGCATCTGATGTGGACTCTCAAGCATTGACATTCTCTGTGACCAACCTACCAGCTTGGGCAAGCTTTGATACGTCGTCTGGTAATTTGGCAGGTACGCCGACTAGAGAAGATGTAGGCACTTATAGCAACATCATCATCAGTGTCAGTGATGGAGTATTACAAGCAAGCTTGCCTGCATTTGAAATCAATGTTGAGCCGGTTAATGCTGCGCCGATTGCAAACAATATGCAAAGAAGCGTGCTTGAAGATGGGACTACGAGCTTCTCAGCTGAGGCTAGTGACCCCGACGGTGATGCATTGACGATGGAGTTGGTGTCACAGCCACAAAATGGTGTAGTTCAAATTCAAGGTACTGTGTTTAGCTACACACCATTGCCGAACTTTAATGGCTCTGATGTATTTACTTACACCGTGTCAGACGGTGAATTTAAGTCAAATACGGCTTCAGTTTCGATGACGGTCACTTCTGTAAATGATGCGCCTATTGCTGTGGATGACAGCTTCACCTTCGATGCTGTGGCTTCCAATCAGTATGTGCTTCCTGTCTTGAATAATGATAGTGATCCAGATGGTAGTGCGCTCAGAATTATCGGCGCTAAAGCTTCAATTGGTTCTGCATTCATAGCCAATAACACCTTAACTTATCAAGCTATACAAAACTCACAAGCACCAATTGTTGTAACTTATTTGATTGAGGATGATAGTAAAGCGAGAGCAAAGGCAAATGCGAGTATCACAATCAATGGCACGGGTTCGGGTAATGCGCCATCAATTACTGCTCCGAGCGATTTAACGGTGAACGCAACAGGCTTATTCACAAAAGTGAACCTTGGTACTGCAGTCGCATCAGATAGCGCAGGGAACCCATTACCGGTGTCGTTAGTAAGAGGAATACCTATTTTTGCACCTGGTAAACACATTGTTTATTGGCAAGCAACGGATAGTCAAGGGCAACAAGCCGTTGCGAGCCAGAATCTTAACGTCAATCCTCTGGTGTCACTGCAAAAAGATAGTAGAGTTGCAGAAGATCGCAGTCACTCGGTTAAGGTGTATCTAAATGGTCCAGCACCCAGTTACCCCGTAACCGTACCTTATACTGTTTCGGGTTCAGCGGATAGCAGTGATCATGACTTACAGTCGGGTGAAGTAGTAATAAACTCAGGCACCAGTGCGAGTATCAGCTTTAATATACTTGCTGATGGTATAAGCGAAGACAACGAAACTATTGTGATCTCCCTGAGTGACTCATTAAACAGAGGGGCTAAATCTACTTCGACAGTAACAATTGTTGAGCAGAATGTGGCGCCAAGTTTATCGGCAGTTGTGCAGCAAAATGGTGAAGAGCGAAGTTTAATTACCGCCTCTAATGAAGAAGTTACCATAGAAGCTGTGGTCACGGATCCTAATCCAAATGACATAGTAAATGTGAGTTGGCAGCCAGATACAGCGTTAGTTAATACATCGAATGATCCATTTATCTTTGCATTTAACCCTGCCAATATCCCTTCGGGTATTTATAAAGTAAGGGTTACGGCTGAAGATAATGCGACGCCAAGCCTGTCAACATCTCGCAATGTATTCATAGAGGTAGTTGAGTCTTTAGCGCCGTTGAGTGGAGAGGATAGTGACGGTGACTTAATTCCTGACGATCAAGAAGGCTATGCAGATGAGGATGAAGATGGTATTCCAGATTTCATGGATGCGATCACTGACTGTAATGTGGTGCAGGAACAAGCGTTAGAATCTAGCCAATTCTTGGTTGAAGGCGACCCAGGGGTATGTTTACGTAAAGGCGCTACTGTGCCACAAAATAATACGGGTGGTCTACAGCTGTTGGAGTCAGAGCTGCCTTCAGATCCAAATGCCAATAATGCGGGTGGATTGTTCGACTTTATTGCGACAGGCTTACCACAACCCGGTGATGTATATAGTATTGTTTTACCACAGCGTAAGCCTATTCCACTAAATGCGGTTTATCGCAAATTAATTGGTGGTGAATGGCGAGACTTTGTGGTTGGAGAAGGTAACGAGTTACTCTCGACTCAAGGTGAGCCAGGTTTCTGTCCACCTCCTGGAAGTAACGAATGGAGCGCAGGTCTTAGTGATGGTGATTGGTGTGTTCAACTACGTATAGTCGATGGTGGTCCAAATGATGACGATGGTATTGCCAATGGCAGTATTGTCGACCCAGGTGGCATCGCGGTACCAATTTCGAATAACGCACAGCCAGTGGCGAATGCTGACAGCGTGACAATTGTTTCTGGTCAAACAATTATAATTGACGTACTCGAAAACGATACAGACAGCGACAATGATACACTCACCATAACAGGGGCAAGTGTTGATTTCGGTGTTGTTAGTATCGAAAATAATCAATTGAACTACACGCCACCAGCTGCATTTATTGGTAACGCAACTATTCAATATAGCGTAACTGATGGGCAGGGAGGATCGAGTAATAGTACAGCGACAGTGTCTATTATCGCCAATCAACCACCGCAGGTTGCAAATGACACCGCGGTCTCAAATGGTGCGAAAATCATTATCGATGTACTTGCAAATGATAGCGATCCAGAAGGTGGGATTTTAAGCCTTGTTTCTGCAACGGCAAGCCAAGGTACTGTAGCGATTAATATTGACGGTACGCTGAGTTATACACCGAAAGCTGGATTTGAAGGTGTTGATACAATTAACTATGTTGTTAAAGATGAATTTGGAGCAACGGCTGAGGGGCAAGTGAGCGTCACAGTGTCAGTTAAACAAGTTACTTCTGTAACTAACAAGTCCTCAGGGACTATGGGAGGCATGTTGTTACTATTAATTAGTGCGGTGATATTGCGCCGTAAGAAATCAATAATACCAGCTTTTGCATTGGTGAGTACGAGCTGTTTATTAAGCACACAAGCACAGGCGAGTAATTGGCAATTGGAGGCGACACTTGGACAATCTACAGCAGACAGTGAAATTAGCGCTTCGGACTTAAACATTGTCAACTTAGATGAAGATAGTAGTAGTTGGTCAATAGGGGCATTTTATGAATTAATCCCGAATTGGCAAGTAGGACTTCGGTACATTGACCTTGGTCAAGGTAGTGTGGAGTTTACGGGGTTAAGTGCAGATCCTGAGCAAAGCCAAATGGCGTTGGCGCGCGTAGCTCCGGTTTTGCCTGAAGGTCCTGCTTTACAATTCAATTACTCAAAACCATTTGCAGATAAATTTGTTGGTAAAATGTTCTTGGGTGCGTTTAATTGGGATTATAAAATTAACAGCGTTCGGGATGGTCAATTCTCTACTCGTTACGAAGATAGTGGCACTAGCGGCTATATAGGCGGTGGTGTTCACTATCAACTCAGTGATGCATTGACACTAGGGGTAGATTTTAGCCACTACTTTATTTCTACCAATGATATAAACGACTTAGCACTTAATTTGAGCTATCGCTTTTAACCTCATAGTTTAGCGTTTATAAAATATAAAAGGGCCTCAATGTGCAATTGAAGCCCTTTTATATAAACCCTATTATCTTAAGATTTGGATAGTGAGCCTGGTTAAAGCACCATGTATATTATCCAACCGCCCAGCTGCCTTTTATGTGTAACAATGCTTTTGTGTCCGGTTGCCCTAAGATATCTGTATACCTTCAGGTAGGTCTGGGTTTCAAATGATAAATGCCTTTATAGCAGCCTATCTTAGCGCTTGCGTAAGCTCGCCTTGCCCGTATATAGGCAAGGCGAAAATTTTGCTATTTAGTTGTTCTAAATAAGAAGCTTTTAACACAGTTAGCGTCAGACTTGCGTCTTCAAATTGTGTAAGCATTCAGACTAGTAGGTATAATGTACAGCTTGTTGTTTTAAGTGTAGATTAGTTGAGTAAGATGGTTAACTCTTCAGATTCCTTTTCTTGAATGGCATGTATTGAGCTACCAGATTTAAATTGACTATCGACAGTGCCTTTCTTTGAGCGTGATAGGGTAATATGTGACTTACAAGACTTTTTCTTATTCAAATTATCTTTATGGAGCCCTTCGATACTTCCAAGTAAAATAGTGTAGCTGCCGTCACTATCATCTAACTCTACATAGCGACTGATTGATGAAGGATCACCTGTATTTGTAGTACAACTCGCATTAAAAAATAGGGTAAGGGTGGTATTTGGCTCATTTACGGGCTTCCACTCAACGACAATTCGGCTATCTTTGCGATATGTAGACGCGACTGGCGAATATAACAACACCTCTTCTGGTAAGAGTACTTTTGATGTTAGTGTCTTGTTTTCTTTGCTTCTTATTAATTCAAGTTTAAATTCAGTATTTTTAGTCGTTTGGCTAAAGTATCCTTGATAGTCAATATCTAAAATATCCTCATCCATCTCTAATACTTTTACTTCATTACCAACGGTGGCTTGCACTTTGTCACTGGGGCTAAGAATGATATTTGCGCCTATACTACTGCTTTTATTAAACTCAGTAACGACTCTAGCGCGCTTACCATTTGCAGTAAGTCGAATGTCTGCCCAAATTTTTTCGGTAGCGACAATATCTGAAGTGGTTGACTCACTAGAGCAGCCACTGGCTCCTAAAATAAACAGTAAACTTGTTAACCCATAAATGTATTTCATATCCTTTCCTTTGACAAAATATACTTTCACGTAGTGTAGACTTATAATTACGTTTCTAAAATAGGGTATAACAATTTATGACAATTTATAACAATCTGTGGTGCTCTAAAGTGAAAAGGGAACTTCCATGTTCCTAAATAAAAACGTTGTTATATTATTGCGTAACTATGAATAGATAATGGAGCTATCTGTTTGTACTCGTGGTGTTTATTGAATATCAGATAGCTTAAGTATATTTGACATCACTTCTTTACCGTCCACATCTTTTAAGCCGATTGTGATTGTGGGGTCTGAATGAGACCAATCAATGTCGATGAACCCATAGTTCACATCATGAGTAAACCCAGATACTCGGTGTTGATTTGGGCTGACTTGTTTCCACTCTTCTGTAAGCCCCGAGCTGGTGACTTCCCAAAAAGGGTAGCCTTGATGTACTACCTTCGAAATTTCACCCCAGTGTGTATCACCGCTAATCATGATAACACCACCAAGTTTTTCGCGCGTGATGAAGTTCAGAAGGCGTGCTCTATCAGCTGGGTAGTTGGCCCAAGCTTCCCAGCCCGTAAACTCGGGTAATAATTGCAAACTAGAGGCGATAATTCGAATGGCGGCAGGTTTTTTTAACTCAGACTGAAGCCATTGCCACTGCTGCTCACCGAGCATACTCGCGTTTAGAACTGGGCTATATGGTCCTCTATTTTCTGGCTTACGTTTGTTGTCGTACTCTGATTTTGATACTGACGTTAACGCCGGACGGTTCCATCTCAAGTCGGGCATAATGACACGAATGAGCTGATTTCCTTGGCCATATTCATACGAAGTATAAATTCCTGAGTCTCTAGTGCGTCTCAAAGAGTCTGCAGGTTCGTGCCAAAAGTCTAACATAACCTTTCGTGAGGCTTCTTTTTGAGAATATTCCAAACCTGCGTCATTTTCACCGTAGTCATGGTCGTCCCAAATAGCGATAACTTGAGATTGTTGTCGTAGTTCCTGTATACCTGCGTTTGCGTCAAGCTTTTCATATTTCTTCTTAAGCACATCCATATCCGTGGTGTCACCATAGATGTTGTCTCCGAGAAAGATAAATAGCTCGGGGTTCTCTTTATTAATTGCCGCTAATATAGGCATTGGTTTATCTTGATGAGAGCATGAACCAAAGCGGATTGTTGACAAAGAGGTTTGCTCATTGGCATACACCTTCATTGCAACAAACGCTATTAAAGGAAATAGCATGAGGCAAGTGAAACGCTTGCGCTTAGCGAGTTTAGGTCGTTTTAGTTTGATCATTGCGCTATGCCTTCAAGCGGTGGTGCTATCTTGGGATTAAAGGTAGAAGGGTTTTGTCCAAGTAATTGAAGCGCAGTCGCGGTAACTTGCGACAAGGTTTGCTCTTGCTTTGGGATCACTAATCCTTTGGCTTTTATCTTGGGTCCGATGGCTGCAAACCAAACTTGCTCAGAACCTACGATCCCCTCAGGCTGCTTCTCAAGCATGCGTGGATAGTTCTTTTCAATCGCTGCTTTTGATGAGTGGTGTCTCCAATCCTTACGACCCATGCCGCGGCCGTGATCGGTAGTAATGAGTAAATAGGTGTTGTTTTTGTATTGCGGAATTGCTTGTAAGGTTTGCCATAAGTCGGCCAATATTTTATCAGCACGGTGAATACCTTTGATGTACTCGTCGTAGTTTCCACCGTGCGCATAATCGTCTGGCTCGCCAAGTGCTAGCATCATCACTCTTGGTTTTTGGGTTTGAAGATAGGCTTTTGCATATTGATAAGTAAAGGCATCTAAGCGCACTGAGGACCAAGGACTTGGAACTTGCGCCTGTAATTCATTTAAAAATTGTAGTTTGGGGTTAGTGGTGTGCTTAGCAATTTCAAATCCAGCGTTTATATGCAATTTGCTCCTTTCACGATTGAAAATAGCAGGGAAAACATCCCAACTACCGAAAACAGCAAGATTTGGCTCGAAACCAGGCTGAGATTGTAGCCATTCTAAAAACGATATATTTGGGTTCGGTTTTTTGTCATTAGAGTCAATATTGGGATCGGCAATGCCAGTAATTACTTCGTTGTAACCCGGGTATGAAAAATACCATGGATTGGAAACTCGCATTGTTGAGTTTTGTTTTCTATCGCCGAGAATGACACCGTTTTCGACCACGTATTGCCATAAGAATGGCATTAACTTTTCACGGCTTTGCTGAGAGTTGTGCCCTTGAAAAAGTGCATTTAGCACTTTTGGAGCGCTTGTTGATTCTTTATCGTTGACTAACTGATTATCCAATCCGTAAAACACTTCTTGCCATCTAACACCATCTATTGTGACCAGAATAAGGTTCGGATCACTTTGCTTTGCTTGAGTAAATACACTAAAAGTGAGTATGAATAACCACATTGCACGCTTCATTTTATCTCCCAATCCACATTAGGGTATATCTGTGTAAAAAGGGCACCGAAGTGCCCTTATTTACTTGGCTTTATTATTAAAAAGTGAGCTTAAAGTTCACAGCAGCGGTGCGTGGAGCTCCTATCCATGCAGATTGACCAGCAATACCACCCAAATAACTTTCATCGGTTAGGTTATTGATAGTTAACCTCAGCTCCATATTTTCAACACCAGATAGCGGTGAATCAATCGCAACACCGGCATAAAAATCTGAAGTCATATAGCTATCGACTCTTTGAGTATTCTTCGCATCCATGTAACGTTCACCAACCCATTTCGTTGAAAGACCCGCGAAATATGGCCCCTCAGCCCAATCAATAGAAATAACAGCTAAATCTTCTGCAGAGCCAAATACTGTGTTACCCGCCGGGAAGTCATTCAAACCACCCGTGTAGATGGAATCGTTATATGTATATGATGCATAAATCCCCCAGCTGTTGGTTACATACCAAGTTGCAGAAGCTTCAAAACCGCTCGACTCGATACCACCAACATTCACATATGAACCATTAGTGCCAATCAGATAATCAATACCATCTGGTGAATCTGGAGCAATAAAACTAATGCGGTTATCAAACGTTACATCATAGTAGGTCAGGCTGGCATTAAATTCGGTAGATGAATACCTAAAACCTAAATCAATGTTTTCAGCAGTTTCAGGCTCGATTTGTTCAAGTGCAGAGGCTTCGCGTTCTAGTACGTTGTCTTTTATAGCTGCAAAGTTTTCGGCATAACCTGCAAATAACTCTAGGCCTTCGATTGGCATGGGGGCGACGATCCCTGCGCTTAGTAATGCGTCAGAGTCTGAGTCTAGTGCCACTTTTTGACCGCTAAACTTGTCGACACCTTCTAACTCGACCAAGAATTTCTTGGCACCAACACGCAATCGAGCCAGGCCAAAGTCTAATTCATCCTCAATGTAGAGCATGGTTGTATCGACATTAAACTCACGGCTATATTGGATCCAATATGGCGTATCATCAAAATTAGCAGAGACTCGAGCATCAATACGCTTGTGCCAATCTCGCCATTCTTCACGTTGGTAGTCTTCATACCAAAACCCTGCGCGAATGGTGTTATCCATATCGGCAATTTTGCCGTAGAAAGTAAAATCAGCATTGATCCCGAGACGGTCTTTACCGTAGTGCGTATGTCGATAAGAGCCTACCGGAATCGCGCCTGCACTATAACATGCCGGATCATACTCTTCGTCAGCACCACCGTATGGGAAAGTTAGGCTTGAGGTACATTTTGCATTTGGTTTTAGTGCTTTACCTTCTCTATCAACGAAGTAAATGCGTCCGATAGGACTACCGCCAGTATAAGGCGCAGTACCTGTTACTTCTGAATGAGGCTGATTTAATCCGTCGTTGTTGATATCAACTAAATAGGGAGGAACCCAATCACCACGACCTTCATTGGTGTGATAATAGACATTACTCGTTAGTGCCCAATTAGTTTGTTCATAGGTCGCTTCTATGTAGCCGAAAATGTTTTCGCGGTGCGTACGCCAGCCATTGCGATATACTTGGTCTATATGTGGAATGCCGGTGATGGTATCTGTCAGTCTATCCCATGCTGGATCGGCTTCAAATTGTTCTTGGCTTACACGTTGGTAGTTTGCTTCAACCACATCATCATAAGATGCATAAGCTTTTACTGTTAGCGGACCTTTTTGGTGTTTTATTTTAGCGGCTAAATGGTCGCGTTCATTATTAGCGACTTGTTGGATCCAGTCTGAGTTACTTGAGCTAGAAACGCTGATCCAAGCATAGGTATTCTCAATTATTTCACCGGTTTCATAACGAGCAAAGTACTTTTGCGCTACAAAGTCACCACTGGTGATAGAGAGCGTTAAGCCTTGTTTTTCAGTGGGATCGATGGTTGTGAAGTTAAGTGTACCACCCAATGCCTCATTAGATCGTGAGGCAATATCAGCGGTACCTTGAGATACTTGCACTGCGCCTAAATTTTCGGTATCGATGTAGCGGTTTGCTTTCGCACCACCACCATAGTTTGAATTACCATTAGCAATGCCATCAACCGTAATACCGATTTGTTGCTCGTCTAAACTCAGCTGAAAACCACGAATAGAAACGGTGGTCGACCAGTCGTCAGAACCAAAAGTATCTCCTTCGTTGATGAGAACACCAGGTAAATTATCAATAACAGCCAAAGCCGATGTCATAGCAGACTGTTGCTTGCTCATTTCGTCACTTGTTGCGTTATTTGCAAAGGAAACGCTTTGTCCAACAACCGTAACTTCTTCAATGACTTTATCGTCTTTACTCTCGTCATCGTTAGCATAGGCGTTAACTGCTAGGGTGGATAGTAGTGCGGTAGTGATCAGGTTTAGCTTGCGTTGCGTTTTCATAATTGTTCCAACTTCTAGGTTAATTGTGATCGCTGAAAGAGTCGGCGCAAGTATGGGGAGGTTTTATGACAATTCAGGCGACTTTTATTGAACGTTCAATTAATAAAAGTTTAAAGAATTAAGACATAGGCATATTTGTATTTTATTCGTGGGACGTAAGATCTACATTTGAGAGTGACTCTGAATAGCAATCAAAGGAAAAGCAGAGCTATTCACAACGAATAACTCGAGGATTAGTTGGGAACTAAATTAATTGGGCATTAGGAGCTGCCGAGTAAATCCAGCAGGTTTTACCCGAGCTTAGTGTTGCGGAAATGCGCTGATAGTCATCCACTTCGTATTCATCTGCATGAGCTAATTCAGCTTTAGTGATTAAAAAGACTGTGCCCTCGACTTCATCCTCTACATTACCCGTTGCGATCAAAATGGGATGAATATCTTTTTGGCTACTGATGATAACTGCAGGGTCCGTTATTTTAACTTGGCCAACTTTAAATCCACAAAGTACCGTTTTCTCGCCTTCTAATCGTCTGCCGAATGTATCTAGTTGCACTTGCTCCTGTTGCAATGTGCCGTACGAAAATAATGCTTGCATCACTTAATTCTAATCCATTGTTTTTCCGCTGGGTCTCAGTCTAAGCTGAGTTATTTTTTCTATCAATCAAGATCTTGCGGTCTACCCATATCGGGCTGACTATAATCGCATACGCCTTTTGGATAAATTTGTTTAAGTGTGGTGAGTTGTGTTGAGATATCTACATCCCCGTAGAGCCCTTTGGCAAGGGCCGCTTCAATCGATATTTTATGACACTTAAATATATCACCAGCCCAGTTTGCACCAGCTTGAATTCTGCTGGTAGAAAACATCGGATATCTGGCGGTACAAGTTCCTTGCGGCTGGTTATTCCAGATACCATTAAATACAGCTTTGCCGCTGGCGATGACTTTACCTTGTTCGTCGAAACACGTATCAGCAAGTGTCTTCGGTTTTGCGTCTGCAACGGATAAATTTGGCTGTGCTTTGAGGTTGAGTAACCACTCATCCATTTTTTCAAATGCGAGTTGAGTTGGATTAAACGCTTGATGTGCGACCCAAATTACTTGGTTCTCTGGGTTTGAATCTGCGGCGGACATTCTCAATCGAGTATAAAATGAAGCAGACATATGATGCATATCTAGCTCATTCTCAAGGTAATGTCTGGCATCAATAATAGGGATATCAACCTTGCCAATAAATACCTGTCCAGAGCGATATGCTTTTTCCATCGCCGCAAGGCTGCCACTGTGCCTCGGTGCTATACCATTGTCATCTGGCGTGGTGATATTATGATTACCCCAAAGCGTTAGCCAAATAGGTACCTTATGGCCAAATGGCAATACAATTTCTTCTTGTTGCATCTGGTTTTGGGGCTTCCATCCACCTATTTTTTTGTTGATATCAATAAATTCAGCCATCGTGATCTGCTGAGCCTTTAATGCTTCAAGTCCGTATTGAACACCTTCGTTATCCCAAGTGCTTAGTCCTAAGCCTGATTGGTCTGTGCCAAATACGTTAGCCATGTCCTGCCAGTAACTCCAGTTTGTTTTCTCTACTACCTCATCCTCAAAAAAGGCCCTTAAAAACCCTTGCCTCGGATTATTAATAAAAGTAGATAATCCAAAGTAGCCATTGATACACTCGCTATTGCCATCAGGAAAGGAGGGTACAAACCCTGACATTAATTGGTTTAGTGGCTGCAAAAAACCAGCTCTTTGCGGAAAGTCGTTGATTGCATTCATGCCTTCAATATGACGGCGGCGGGTCCAATCATGCCATGCTTTTCTGTCGTCGGCTCTAAAAGTAAAGTAGTTATTTAGTAAATCACAATCTAACGCGTAAGTGGTTTGGGTGATCATATCAGGGTAACTATAAAGTGGGATAAGGCCATCTAAGATCCCTTGGCTATTTTGTGCAATCAAATATTGTGCGAGTCCACCGCCAGAGCCACCAATTCCGACCGTATAGAGCGGCTCTCCGTACAAACTAGTGAATTGCTTTTTCACCCGCCTTGCGGTGTCTTCAGCCAGTAGCATATTGTAGGTGTAGCTGGTTTTATTGCCACTAGAGCTTATGACCGCATAGCCAAGCCTTAACTGCTCAAGCTGTCTATCTATCACACGCTCCGGTTTTTGCCTGCCTTGCCTAAAGCCAATTCCAGAGCCACCATTAAATTGGTAGATAAGTCGGTTATTCCATTGAGACTTTGCGTATCTATCACCCACTTCGTCAACTGTAATTGGCATGACGATAGTGTAAATGAAGCGATTTATAGTGCCTTGCTCAACCCGTAACAGTAAGCTTGTGTCTATCGCTTTATTTCTTTCGTCTAGCGGCTTGATTTGGTTGTCAGAAGTTATCGCAAAGTAGCGTAACCGCGTTTTTGCCATACAATCTTTACTAAAACCAAGTACTTGGTTTGATTGCTCATCCATCACCGGCACACCGAGCCCCGCGTGGTTATCTATTTCTGGTTGATCAAGGCCAGAGTCCAGAGTCATACAGTAAAAAGGATATTGGTTAGGGCCAGAGTATAGATTGGTACTAGGACCAATATCTCCTATCGCAATTGGAAATACGAAGGTATCGACGGGCCTGTTAACTTTCGAAATATGCGGATAAAACTCAAGAATAGGATTGTTTGCACCGATTGCTACGCTTTCTACACTGTATATTTTTTCTTGCTCACTCGTTAGCCAAAACCAATAGCAACAAGCGCCAAGAGCAATCAAAGATAAGAATGCGGTGAGCCAAGAAAATAAGGATTTCATACGAGCTCCTTCGAGTGCGAGGCAAATGGATAAACAGATATTAT
>NZ_JAKEVK010000108.1:0-15374 GCF_022398435.1 Pseudoalteromonas sp. Isolate6
CATATAGTTACACAACACTAAACAATATCAATTTATTGACACTGTTTTTATATACAGCACTATGCTAGAGTTTTTGAAAGCCAAATGTGATGCCGTAATGAGTAGTTGGCGTAGTAAATCATTTAGCTTATTCACATTCATAATTAGATAGAAGAGAGCCAACAATGACAATACGATGCGGCTGGGTGGACGAAAGTAAACCTGATTATGTTGAATATCATGATAAGGAATGGGGAAGGCCCGTACTGGACGACCAGAGTTTGTTTGAGTTTATTACATTGGAATCTGCGCAAGCTGGCCTAAGCTGGTATACCATCTTGAAAAAACGTGAAGGCTATAGAAAAGCATTCCACAATTTTGATGTACACAAAGTGAGCCAGATGACAGAGCAAGATGTGGAACGGTTATTAGCATTTGACGGAATTATCAGAAACCGCGCAAAAATCGCAGCAACAATAAATAACGCTAAGCGATTTATTGAAATTCAGCAAGAGTTTGGCAGCTTTGCAAGATACCAGTGGCAATTTGTTAATTACAAGCCTGTTATCAACCCCATGCGTGACAAACACGATGCCGTTGCCACCAGTGAACTCAGCGACAAATTTGCCAAAGACTTAAAAAAACGTGGATTTAAGTTTTTAGGCTCAACGACCGTGTATGCACATATGCAAGCATGCGGCATGGTTAACGACCATGCCGATAACTGTTTTTGCAAACAAACCATTATTGCCAGTTATCAAGACTTTGATTTTACTCGACCTTAAACAATAAAACACAAGGCCGCATGTTAAGCGGCCTTGCTGAGTTGATTAGGTAGTAATCGATGAACTATCAATCACGGTTGAGATTATACTTTTTCATCTTCTCAACTAATGTTGTACGGCGAACACCCAATATTTCTGCAGCTCTTGCAACCACATAATCGTAGCGCTCTAAAGCTTGAGTGATCAAATCAATTTCAAGCTCTGCCAAATATTCTTTTAACTCTATCCCTTCCTCTGGCAGTATGCCAACATTCGATGCTTGCGGCGCAAAATCTTCCGCTACCATGTCCTCTTCGTCGTCACTAAAGCCATCGCTAAATAGTTCATTAAACGCATCTTTTTCTAATAGTTCTTCTGGATACTCAGGCTCAAACGCTTCGACTTCTATGTAGCGGTATTTTTGTGGTAAATCCGTCACATCGACAACCTTGTCCGGGAACATAATCACCATTCGTTCCACAAGGTTTGCAAGCTCTCGAATATTCCCAGGCCAAGCGTGCGACTTTAAGCTATCTACGGCTCTATCAGTAAACTTAACCGAATTGCCCGTTTGTTCATTTACTCTACGTGTTAACTCTTTTAGCAGTAGCGCAATATCTTCCGCGCGCTCGTTTAGGGAGGGGTTTTCAATCGGGAATACATTGAGTCTATAAAATAAGTCTTCGCGAAACTTGCCGTCTTCAATCATGGTTTCAAGATTACGGTGAGTCGCCGCAATCACACGAACATCCGCCTGAATAGGCTTTGTGCCCCCTACTCGTTCATAGGTACGTTCTTGCAAAACTCGTAACAATTTCACCTGCATTTGCAGTGGCATATCACCGATTTCATCGAGAAAAAGCGTCCCTCCTTGCGCCAGTTCAAAGCGCCCTTTTCTGGCTGAAATCGCGCCAGTAAACGCGCCTTTTTCATGACCAAAAAGCTCGCTTTCTAACAGCTCACCAGGGATAGCACCACAGTTGACAGGCACAAATGGTCCTTGAGCACGTTTAGACAATAAGTGCACGTTACGTGCAACCACTTCCTTACCAGTTCCCGATTCACCCAAAATAAGGACATTGGCGTCGGTTTTAGCCACTTGAGAAATCAAGAAGCGAACGTTTTTAACCGCTTCGGTTTCCCCAACTAAACCATCAAAACTCTTATTTTGCAGCTTGTTTTCTTTGTTTGGTAGCATACGTAAGTATTGCTGGCAGTCATGTAGTAATTGCATTGTCACTTCTTGCCCGAAGGGTTCTGTGATGAGTCCTATCACATTCGGTAATGCAAGTAGCGGCCTGAGTGTTTCACCTATTAACAGAAACGGGACGGCGGGATGAGATTTTATTAACGTCTCGTGTGTTAAGCTTTGCAAAGCGCCTAACACAAAAATTGGTTCTTGGTTGTTATCAAGGATCTTGGCTTCATAACACTCTTCAGCCAGCACTTCATTTGCTTGACCGACAAAACTAAGTGCCGCACCTAATCCGATCGCTCTTTTGTTGTTGTTATCTAAGATCAAGACCATTGCTTGAGAACCAATCTACTTAAAATTTTTTCAATAGTTAGATTGTAAGAGAGATTAAGGGGGATGCAATACCTAAGTGGCAACTTTTTGACATTAACGCCAAAAAATCGCCACTAGAGCTGTTCTATATCAATACTTTGGTATTAATTTATAATAAACCTAGTACCGATGATGCAGACTGGTTAGCTTGACCACGCAAAGCAATTGACGCTTGCGACAAAATATCGTTGGCAACTTGCTCGCTCACCGCTTGCGCGTAATCTGTGTCTTGAATTCGACTTTGGCTCGCCGCAATGTTCTCACGTTGGTTACTTGCAGAGCGAATTGTACTAGATACCGCATTTTCAAATGCGCCAAGCTCAGCACGTTGGCTGTTTAAATCCTCAGAGACTGTGTCTGCCGTATCAATGGCAGCTTGTGCGCCCGCTTGCGTCGATATGTCTACACTCAATATTGCACTGGCAAAGCCACCATCAGTCTGCTGAAGCGACTGGGTCGTGTTAGCATCGGGGCCTACCTGAAAACTACGAGACTCACCGTCAAAAATTTGTGCGCCGCCAAATGTAGTATTTTCAAACGTTTCGCTGATTTGCGTTTGCAACTGCGATACTTCCTCTTGCAATGCCTGACGATCACTATCTGTCAACGCCCCATTACCGGATTGAATCGATAATTCTCTAATTCGGGAAACCGCATCATTCACACCCGATAATGCCGAGTCAGCAGTTTGCGAATACGAGATACCATCATATGCGTTACGAATAGATTGACTATAGCCATCTTGTTGAGACGTCAAACGATTAATGATCTGCAAAGCCGCTGCATCGTCCGCAGCAGAATTAACCTTCTTACCAGAAGCCAGCTGTTGATTGAGTTTATTGGCAGTCTGCTCCGTGCGATTAAAAAAAGCAGTACTTTGTGATTGGATTTTCATATATACCCCCATTCACTATCATTAGGTTTAATCTACGCTATTGTGAGCAAAAAGTCACCATAGCCGTTAAATTTCCTGCAATGACTGGCATAAATACTGCAAAACGCATAGAAGTGATATAAAGTATTGAGTAGAAGCTAATTTATTGTATCGGTGAGATATCTAGAGCAGTTTCGATACTCGATACTGTAAAGTTTTGATTGCACCTGTAGGTGGACACCCTATGTTTGATAATAAAACCATTTTAATAACCGGCGGCACAGGCTCTTTTGGCAAAAAATATGTAAAAACTTTGCTCGAGAGATACAAGCCTAAAAAAATCATTATCTTTTCTCGAGATGAGTTGAAACAGTTTGAGATGCAACAAGAGTTTAATCAACGCTGCATGCGATACTTTATCGGCGATGTACGAGATAAAGATAGGCTACGAAGAGCAATGCAGGGCGTCAACTACGTCATTCATGCCGCTGCGTTGAAACAAGTTCCTGCTGCTGAATATAATCCTATGGAGTGTATTAAAACCAATATTAATGGGGCTGAAAATGTGATTGAAGCCGCTTTAGATAATGATGTAGAAAAAGTAATCGCACTTTCTACAGATAAAGCTGCTAATCCAATTAATTTATACGGTGCTACGAAACTCGCATCAGATAAACTTTTCGTCGCTGCGAATAATATTGCAGGTGGACATAAAACTCTTTTTTCCGTTGTCCGTTATGGCAATGTTGTCTGCTCCAGAGGCTCTGTAGTTCCTGTCTTTCAAAAGTTCATTGATGAAGGTAAAGATCACATTCCTATCACACACCCTGAAATGACCCGTTTTTGGATAAGCTTGCAGCAAGGGGTTGACTTTGTACTGAAGAATTTTGAACGGATGCTAGGTGGTGAAATCTTCGTTCCAAAGATACCTTCCATAAAGATTACGGATTTGGCGACCGCAATGGCCCCCAACTTACCACAGAAAATTATTGGTATACGTCCAGGCGAAAAACTTCACGAAGTAATGTGTCCTGCAGACTTATGCTTTGATACTTTTGAATATGACGATCATTTCGTTATCGCTCCGGGTATAAAGTTTAGTAGTCGAAGTAACGACTTTACGATCAACGCAATTGGCGAAAAAGGCCACCCTGTTAGTACTAACTTCGAATTTAACTCTCTCGATAACCCTGATTATATGTCTGTTGAAGAAATATTGGCATTTAACATTGAGGCAATTAAATGATCCCATATGGCAGACAAGATATTAATCAAGATGATATAGATGCTGTCATTGAAGTTCTAAAGTCAGACTGGCTAACCCAAGGCCCTAAAGTTCAAGATTTTGAGTTAAAAGTTGCGCAACACTGCAATGTTGAACATGCTATCGCATGTAATAGTGCTACTTCAGCTTTGCACATAGCGTGCTTAGCGTTAGAAATCGGTCCAGATGATATCGTTTGGACTTCACCAGTCTCATTTGTAGCAAGTAGTAACTGTGCCCTATATTGCGGTGCAAGCATCGACTTTGTTGATATAGACACCCAAACGGGTAATATGTCGATTCAAGCTTTAACAAAAAAACTTGAGCAATCAAGATCTGAAAATAAATTGCCCAAAGCTATCATTCCAGTGCACCTTGCAGGTCAGCCTTGCGATATGTATGAAATTGCTGAACTGTCGAAAAAATATGGATTTAAAGTAATAGAGGATGCCTCCCACGCTATCGGTGCGAATTACAAAGGGGAACCTGTAGGAAACTGCAAATACAGTGATATTTGCGTATTTAGCTTTCATCCAGTAAAGATTATCACAAGTGCTGAAGGAGGCATGCTTACAACTAAGCATCGACAACTAGCACACAGAGCTAAGTCATTTAGAAGCCACGGTATTACCTCTGATCCAAAGGAATTAGTCCAGCAAAGTCACGGTCCTTGGTATTATGAACAGCAATCTTTAGGCTTTAATTATCGACTGACAGATATACAAGCTGCTCTCGGTCTAAGTCAAATGTCGCGCCTAGAAGATTTTGTCACTCGGCGAAACCAGTTGGCTGAGATTTACAATGATAATTTGCCTAAACAGTTTTGCCATTTAACTCGGCTATCTAATCGTCGCTCCTCTTATCACCTTTATATCGTGCTGCTACCTGAAGGCTTGGACCAAAAATACGTGGTCACACATTTACGCGATAAGGGAGTGTTTGCACACGTCCATTATATCCCGATTCATTTACAGCCGTTTTACCAATCTCTCGGATTTAAAAAAGGTGATTTTCCCAATGCGGAAGCGTACTACCAACGTGCCATTACTTTGCCTCTACACCCTAATTTGACAACACAAGATATTGCTTATATCTCATCCATATTATCGGAGCTATTATGAAGTTAGCACTAGGTACCGTTCAATTTGGTTTAGATTATGGAGTGAGTAATTTTGATGGCAGACCGGGCACAGCGGAAGTGGCTCAAATTCTAGAGATTGCTGAAAAAAATAATATCAACTTGATTGATACTGCTATCGGTTACGGCAATAGTCATAACGTCCTAAACGATCATCATGTAGCCAAACGTGATTTCAATCTGATCACGAAACTTCCTCCGCTCAACAAAGCTTACTTCGAAAAGTCGGATGTAGACCATTACCTGCAATATATTGAAAGTGCTTTTGAGGAACTCGGCGCCGACTCTTTATACGGCGTGTTATTTCACCAAAGTGCAGATCTCCTAAAGCCTGGAGTAGAAGCAATCTGGCAAAGACTAACAGCCCTCCAAAGTGAAAAAAAAATTTCAAAGCTAGGTGTATCAATGTATGCCAATGCTGACTGTAAACAGCTCTTATCACTTTATCAGCTTGATCTCGTTCAACTGCCATACAATGTATTAGATAGATACTTTGAACAGGCTGGGTGGTTAGCTCAATTCCGACAACGAGGAATTGAAGTTCATGCTCGAAGCATATTTCTACAGGGGTTGCTTTTGATGGAATCTGACAAAGTACCGCCTTACTTCAAGCCTTGGATAAGCAACCTTGAACAGATTTCAAAACTCGCAGAGACCTTCAATACCTCCAAGTTAGCTATTAGCCTCGCTTATGTATTACAACAAAAAGCGATAGATCACTGTGTTGTTGGAGTAAATAAAGCTCGAGAGCTTACTGACATACTATCAGCTTTTGAGAATGCAATTCATATAGCTTCAAGTGACTTGCCAGATTTGAGTGTGGATGATTTAGCGTTAACCAACCCCGCATTGTGGCCATAACGAATAGGAATTAAAATGCAAATGAAGACAAACCAGTCCCCACTAAAGCTTGCGTTCATCGGTGGTGGCAATAATTCAGCTGTCGGTTATGTACACTTTGCAGCCACTCAACTCGACAACAAATTCACCGTTGTTGCTGGTGCTTTCTCACGAGATATGGAACAAAACATTGCAACATCAAATCGCTGGGGTATATCAGAGCAACGCACTTATCGTTGCTGGAAAGAGCTTATAAAAAAAGAGAAAAGTAACGTAGATGCATTTGTTGTATTGACACCTACCCCGCACCATATCGAAGTTCTCACAGCTTTGTTGGAGCAAGATATACCCGTAATTTGCGAAAAATCATTAGTTTGCGGCCCACTTGAAATAGCAACTCTCGAGAAAACTTATAACGCCAGTAAGCACTTTTTAGCAGTAACCTACAACTATTCAGGTTACGCCATGATCAGAGAGCTAAAGCACCTGATTAAGCACGATAAGCTGGGAACCATACAAAAAGTTCATTTAGAGATGCCTCAAGAGGGTTTTCGTAGACCTCCAGATATTGCGGGGAAAGCTTCTAGCCCTCAAACTTGGCGCTTACACGACAGCGAAGTTCCAACAATTTGTTTGGATTTAGGCGTTCATTTACATCACTTGTCCACCTACTTGCTTGACATTGAACCAAACGAAACCATAGCAGAATTTGCGAATCACTCACAGTACCCAAATTTAGTAGATGATGTACATATGCTATTAAAATATCCATGTAATATTAAAGGCAGCATGTGGATGTCCAAGACAGCAATAGGACATAGGAATGGCTTAAAAGTGCGCATTTATGGTGAAAAAGGGAGTGCGTTTTGGTATCAACTCAACCCAGATGAACTTGAACTCAACTATAATGACGGCCGCAGAGAAATTTTGGACCGCGCAGGACAATGTGAATACGCAGGTCAATTTAGGTATAACCGTATGAAGCCAGGCCACCCTACCGGGTTTGTCGAAGCATTCGCTAACCTATACGCAGATATACACCACGAGCTATGCCTATACTTGGAAGGTGAAAAGAAAAGCAATGACTACGTATTTGGTCTAGAGCAAGCTAAAGCAGGTTTGTGCCTATTTAAAGCCGCCAAAGAATCTGTACATTCTGGTACTTGGGAAAAAATAGCGAATTAACATCGTTTCAATAGACCTTATTTATTCCCTAATCAATTTTAGGGAATAAATTTTCAACCAATTGCATCAGACAGTTCGCTCTTGAGTTCTGAATTAGCCAAGCTTTGTAACTACTTTTACCTCCGGTTTAGCTCTTCATACCACCAAAATAAAAATCACTTCCGGGATATCCCTTCCTTGTATAAGGTGTTGTTAAACCTATCTTTTGTAGTTCACCTTGTGCTGAATATAATTGTGCTTTTACATCGTGTAGCCGCAAAGTGCAATTGACCTTCTCAGCTTGCCCACTGTCCAGATTAGATAATAAGCTTGTTAATCAAACGGCTGTCAGGCAAGCCTAGTTGCTTAAATTCTCTATATATCGGAGCATAGTACTGAACCGCTGCGATAAACACCGGTGTCTGGGTTTTTGTCAGCACATCTGGTGCATAAACCGGTTTACCCATAAACGTGGTTCCAATTTTATTGGGGTCTGGATCAACAAAGTAAGCTAACTCGACTCTTTTGAAGTAGTTGCTATGCTCTAATAACAAGCGTGCTGTTTCTCCAGCCCCCCAAAGAGCAACAGGCACTTTGGAGTCCGCTAACGCGACGATATCATTCAGCCCAGCCAGCTCCAATTTATCCGCTAACAACGCCTCTTCATCAACGCTTAACTCTCCGATACGCATGAGTATCAAGTCGTCTAAATAAACCACGTGTGCGCCAAGCTGCTTTAATGATTTATATAGACGCACAATAAGCACCAAATCATCGCTGCTAATACGCTCTTCTTTAAAATCAAAACTTATCTGAAAATTACAAGCTTTCAGCTGATATCGATCAATTAGCTCGGCAAACGCACGAATTTCCGCTTGAAACTTATTTCCATCCGTGAATATGTATTTAATCGTAACGGCTTCGGCATTAGCACTGGAGTATTTTACAAGGTTTTCCATCACCTTATGTAAGCTGTTTTTACCCCGGATCTTGACAAACGTTTCTTCAGTCCCCGCATCTATACTCGTAAATATGCTAACTTTCTTAGCGAGCAGTAGCTCATAGATCGCTTTATTAAACACTACCGCATTAGTTATAACCCGGTTGCTTGATAGCGGTAATCGCTCCGTCGTCTGCAAAAGTAATTTAGAAAAATGCTTATCAGAGGTAGGTTCCCCTCCCCCCCAAATGCAAAGCGCTTTTTCACTCAGCCGTTGCTCATCTAATAATGCTTTTTGCAAAGCCAGTACGTCGTAAGCTGGCTTTTCTCCACCGTAGTAAGTATCGCTACAGTAGCTACATTTCAAGTTACATACTGAGTGATGCTCATACGATACCTTTGTAATTTTACTAGATTCAATCGCCCCCCACTGTTTAAACTCTAGATAAGGGCAACCATCGCAACCTGTCGGCTCACCCATATTGATATCTGCAAATAGCTTTTTCTTTGCATCCATTATCGTTTTTACTAGATTTTCGGATTGCTCTAGCTGCTCACTATTAACAATAGTTACGTCGCCACGCATTTCGTTGTCGACAAAGAAACGCTTACAACAAGTACGAATTTCTTTTGGTGCAAGAAACGCGGAATGATGTAAGTCTATACAACTCCACTTTTTCCCTTCGTTTTCTTCTAGGAATTCATCTATTACTTCACTTCGAGGCTGCGCTGCGGTTTCATGCGTCATCATGGTATTAAGAAAGTGTTTTACTAACAAACTGTAATAGGTTTTGTCCAATGGTAGGCTATCAATAGGCACAGAAAAATCGTTAAGTTGTTTAAACGTATATTCATAGAGAGGCTCTCTAAGCTCCTTACTTGGCGCTTTTAAGAATATTTTCCGGATGCAAGTAGCAACCAACCCAATAACACCGGTTAAGAAAGCAGTATGCAGGCTCTGGTTCTTTGAAACTGATTTGAGGAGTGTGTGGATCACTGCATAAGAACGATAAAACCCTTTGATGTGAGACATGCTAACCGAATTCACTATTGAACCAGGTCGTGGGGTTTTTAAATAGATAACTTCATCCAGTAATTTTACTTCCCTTGCATGCCAGTACACTAAAAAGGTAAAGTCAATATCTTCATGGAAGCCACCAGCAAAGGACACCTGATGCTCTATCAATAATTGACGCTTGATCATCAAGTAAATTGCCGAATGATCCATTCTAAATTTTACGTATTTTTCTAACAACAACGCTTTTTCATTTGTAAATTCAGGTTTATCAAACCGACCTTCAAAGTGAAATGTCTCATTGTTAACTTTATCTTTTTTATATCGCCAGTCAAAAGCCACCACATCACAATTAACAGCTTCGAAATCAACAAATTGTATCAACTGCTTTAACGCTAGATCAGTCAATGCGTCATCACTGTCAACAAATAAAATCCACTCCCCTTTAGCATGCTCTATACCCAAATTACGCGCAACTCCCGGACCACTATTAGTTTCAGTCTGGAGCACATGTACAGCTTGATTGCGCTTCGCAAAAGCTGATAACAACGCAAAAGTATCATCCGTTGAGCAATCATCAATTACGATGATCTCAGCGAAATCTTCTAATTGAGTCACCAAACTTGCAAGGCAAGCTTGAATATACTCAGCGCTGTTGTAAGTTGGTACTATTAGTGAAATCTTCATGCTATTACTCTCTAAAGTGCTTGTCGACCTGACTAGCTGTATGTCTCTTTGACTTGCTGTCGGAGTACTTTTCCCATCGCATTTCGGGCTAAATTGTCACACTTTTCAATAATCCGAGGCTGTTGATAATCGGTCAATTCAGCGAAGCATAATTTACGTAACGCTCGCTCAAGGCTCTCTTCTTGTTGTACATTCGCCTGCTCGTAGACTACTTTAATGACTTCTCCTAAAGTAGGATCGGCAACGCCAAAAGCAACGCAATCAGTAACTAAGGGGTGGCGCTTTATTACCTCTTCAATATCTTGTGGGTAAATATTGATGCCACCACTTGATATTACCTCTTTTTTGCGACCCACATAAAATAGAAAACCTTCCTTATTCAGGTAGCCCAAATCGCCTGTGTAAAAATAACCTGTATCATCATATGCAGCTTTTGTGGCCTCTAACTGTTTCAAATAACCTGAAAATTGAGTTGTAGTTTTACAGGCAATTTCTCCGACGACTCCGATTTCAACAGGCTTTCGGTGGCCGTCACAGATCTTTACATCCACAAATGGGAGAGGTTTACCTACACTGCCCTGATTTCCATTTTCATCATCAATACAAAAGTCCGTTACTACCCCCACTTCAGATGCACCATAGCATTCATGAAACTCGCAGCTAAGTAACTTTAATAACTTCGCTTTCGTAACTGTATTTAAAACAGCTGATGAAGACACAAGTATTCGGACGGAGGAAATGTCTTTGTTTTCGACACTTTGGGCAACTAACCCCTCAAGCTGTGAAGAGACCGCAAACAAGAAGCTTACTTGATACTGCTCGATAGCATCTAGCCAGCTTTGCAGCTGAAACTTAGGTAAAATCACAGTTGTGGCACCGAGCATTAACGGCATTAACACCCCCCGTTGGGCAAGGGAATGATAAAGCGGTGTTGCGACCAAAATGACATCATCTGACGTTAATTGATAGTAATTTATCGTTGCTGAAAACGCGCGTTCAATTTTACACTTTTGACTTAACACGATTGGTTTTGGTGAACCTGTTGAGCCTGACGTCATAGTCAAAATAAAGTCCAACTCAGGCGCTGCATTCGAGTATTCTTCGTCATGTTCTACACCGGTGAGAATATCTTCCCAACAACGTTCACCGAGAACACTTTCACCTAAAGTTATAACCTCATCTTCTCTCACAACCGCACTTTCTAATAAAGTACGACTAACAGTAGGCCAACAAATGGCCATACTTACAGGAGTCTTCTTCAGCGCTATTTCTAACGCAGCTCCCTTTAAGGTTATTGGCAACGGTACGACAGCTAAACCCAATTTCGCAGCAGCTAGTAATACAACAGGGTATTCAATGCCATTGGGTGCAAATAATGCAATTCTTTGCCCTGGTGTTAGGCCCTGATCCTTAAAAAAACGACTTAAAATTAAGACTTGATTAAATAACGAGCTATAGGTAACTTCCGTTCCGGAAAATACTATTGCCACCTTATCTGGCGACTTTTCCACATTTCGATGAAAAAGGTGGTATATATTATCCATGCTCGTTCTCTCTAGTTAACATTACATAATTAAACTTTTTAGGATCAGCTGACGGGAAAATTGATTGTGTAACCTGAAAATGAGGACTATCGACCTCAATAGCTTTAAAGCCATTATGCTGATTCAGCAAATTAACAAATTTATTGTCTTTATGGATTACCGCAAGCCAAATACCATCAGGATATTCTTCCTCACAGAGTTTTAGCTGCCAGTTTAATGCCAACTGGACATACGCAAAATTAACCTGCTCAAGGGCTGAAAACCAGCCGCCATATAAGTATGTTTGTCCGTTTTGCTCTAGTGATTGGTGCCAAATATAGATGAGAGGATTGCCATCTAATTCAACGACAAAGTTTTCACGTTGATTTTGATGCCACCACTTGTAGTGACCAAGTGTCGGGATAGCTTCCGTGATAGTCATTCTGACGTTATTATGTTGACTATTGCGGGCGTGTAAATAGCGATTAATATCAAAAAAATCTACCATCCTGACGGTTAAATCTGCTGCTATAGGTAGATATTCACGTTTACAAAGTGGCTGTACTTCCGCTTCAGACTGTGTCTGTTGTGATAATAAATAGTTTGAAACTCTAGCAGCTCCCCGGCCATCGACGCAAACTTTACTGTGGTTTCTGCACTTAGCTAGCTTGTCTGAATTATCAAGTAATATATTAATCAATTCAACAACTTCCAACGGATCACTAGATGAAAATTCAGGCAGGTGCAAACAGTGTCCTAAATCATCCAACCAGCTCTGATTGTGCTCTTGATTTTTAGCCATACTAAATGTAAGTGCAGGTGTTTTTGTTGCAGCAAGTTCATACAACGAAGTACCCAAAGCACCAACAAACAACTGTGCTCTAATAAAGCTTGAGTACAAACTTTCTGGACTTCTGTTTATTTCAACTTGTGGATAAATATGCTGCAACGCTATTATCGAGTCATAGTTTGTTGCAGATGGTCCTAGGACAATTTCTATTGGCTGACTTGGCCTAAGCTCACACACTAATTCAATTATAGGAGTCAATACCTCCCAATCCCCCCCACCACCGAGGGAAAATAGCAGATGAGAACGTTCTATATCTGCGCGCGAACTGTCGTGATATACACTTTCAAGTAAAGCATATTTAGGTCCCAAAAGCGTTTCACAGTCATGAGATATCAAATGATGATAATAAGCTTCGGTTTGATCTCCTCGCCATCTAATATCTATTAATGTATTGGCTAAATGTTCACGACCCAAATCATCTATTACAACAAGTTTAAATCGATCTTGAATTTGGCTTTCCCACTCTTTACCTAATAGATAAGAGTCAACAACGATAGCTTCAGCACCTACTTGGTAAGCGATAGATAAAGTTTGTTGGGCATCATCATATTCACTCGTCCCATGAGTAATTAGGGTGACGCTGTAGTTGATACCACCGATATAGTCACTCAGACAGTCATTTTCATCTAAAATAAAATGACTACCACAGCCCCGAACACTAAGCTCCTTAGCCAAATTCAAGCATCGTTTTAAGTGGCCAATTCCTTGAGTGCTGTTAACACGAAAAACAAACATCAAGACCTCAAGATCACATCAATGAGGCCACCCACTGTCGCTGAGCCTGGTCTCAACATTTGCTCAGGTGTTAGACGAACCCCAAAGTCGGTTTCGATCTGCATTACCATTGATAACATTTCAAATGAGTCTAATAACCCGGATTCCATAAAATTAAAACTTTGTAGCTGTTCACTCTTAACCGCTACACCACGAGCTAATAGAAAGGTATGAAAAAATTCAAGTAACTGAGTTTCGCTAGGCATTAACAAAAATCCTCCCATTTAAGCTGAGTACCTGCAGGTAAAGACTTATTTACTCGTCGCCCGATAAGCGATGGCAAGTGCTTTGGTTGAATTTCGCCTCCACCTGGGCGCATTTGTCGCAAATGCATATCAGACAGCGTTTCACCCGATTTAACGTCCTTAATAAGGTAAACACAACGGCGTTTTTGACAAGGAGTATCAGGGTAATGTACTCGCCCCATCGCTTTCTCGATCTGTCTTACACCATGTACAAGATTTTGTAATTCTTCTGGTGTCATTGAGAAAAAGCTATCTGCAGTTTGATCATTTTTATCCATTACAAAGTGCTTTTCGATAACACATCCACCCACAGCAACCGACGCTAAAGGCACATCGTTCCCTAGAGTATGATCTGACAAACCAATAGGAACCGAAAAAGCTTCTCGCATGTGTGGTATTGTTCTTAGATTAATACTATCAGCAGGTGCCGGATAAGTACTGGTACACTTTAACAGACATAATTCAGTAACACCGGCATCTTTTGCTACTTTTACTGCGTCTGCAATTTCAGGCAGAGTCGCACCGCCAGTAGACATAATCATAGGCTTGCCGGTTGCGGCAACATCACGAATAAGTTGATGATCAATCAGCTCTGGAGACGCAATTTTGTATGCCGGCGCATCAAGTTGTTCTAATAAATCAACAGCTGATTTATCGAATGGTGAAGAAAAGCAAGTAATCCCTATTTTTTTAGCTAATTCAAAAAGTTCAGCATGAAACTCCCAAGGCATATACGCATGTTGATAAAGATCGTATAAATACTGCCCTTTCCACGGCCCATCTTTAATAAAAAAATGTGGTAAATCACACTTCATTGTAAGCGTGTCGGCACTATATGTTTGTAATTTAATTGCATCGGCACCCGCTTCCTTTGCCGCATAAACCAACTCTTTGGCTCGACTTAAGCTTTGCCCATGGTTTGCTGACATCTCAGCAATAATATAATTCGGGTGTTGATGTCCGACTAGACGCCCATCTATTTTAAGCTCTTGTTTAAACATATTTATCCAACTTTTACTTGCTCAACATGTTTATTTATGTCGAGTACTTCTGGGTGCGCTTTTAATTTTCTCTTCAGTTCAGGAAAACTAAATTCAGTCTTATTATCGAAGAGCTGAAAAACTTTCTGTATTGCTAGATAGTCATCTGGTTCGTCTAAAGTCAAACGCCAATGAGATAAATCCTCATGATAACTATAATCAGCGACCTTCAAATTTTTCACTATATACTGTGTCAGGTGCTCTCTCTCAAAATCTCGGCTAGCACTGGTATGTGCTTGTGCTAGCGCTGCGAATGTAAATACCTCGGTGTCAAGGCCATTTGGAAATCCACAATGAGGACCCGCGCATACATAATCAAAATTGTTGCGGATATTAAAGAAATGAGAGACGACCTTAGCGGTTTCATAGGCATCAATCAAAGGGCAATCACTAGTACAGCGAACAAGTACTGTATCTGGTTTCGCGTTAACTAACTCTGCTGCTAAGTAATACCTGCTCAGCACATCGTGAGTATCCCCCTCAACAAATTTTACCCCCAAAGACTTGCACAGTTCGGTAATTGGGGTTTGGGAGCCATCATTAGTTGTTGCTACAATAATTTTGTCTTTGAAAGGGGATAAGCGCTCAATCATAACCTGAAGCACTGGACGTCCACACAAAGGCAACATCACTTTTTTAGGCAAGCGAGTTGATGTCATGCGCGCCTGAATAATAATATGAAAGTCCTTATTTTTTAAGCTTTCATAAAT
>NZ_JAKEVK010000109.1:0-15009 GCF_022398435.1 Pseudoalteromonas sp. Isolate6
ATAGTATCAATATTACAGCGCAAACATTACACTACATTACATTACATAGTATCAATATTACAGCGCAAACATTACACTACATTACATTACTGAAAAGCATTCATAGTTACGGATCGCCTACCTTTTGGGTTGAGGTAATATGCTAATGATATTAAGTGACGCACTACTTTAAAACAGAAAAGTAGTATTAGTCGCCCGCCCCACACCTAGCGGTAACCAACGTACCGACTTGCATATAGACAAGGCAGCTTTAGATTGAGGAGCAGTCGGAGTGTCGGGAGCCTATTGTGGCTCAGGTAGCACTGGTGGCGTACTATCCATATAAGTCAAAAAGTTAGCCCAAAGAGTGTGAGTTCTGGTTTTAACTAATTCCTTACGACATTCGAGCGCCATCACACCGCGAATAGTGCCTTCTCGCCATTGGGTATATACCGCACCGCAGTGGGCATCGAGATAGCTTTGCCACGCCAACTGCGAGGCCTTAATCGCTTCCACCAGTTGCTCATCAAAGGCATTATGTTCAAGGCTTTTTTGGTAGTAACGTTCAAGTGTTTCAGTTCGCGCGTTAAGTTCGCTCATTGCACACTCATTGATGTCTATGGTTGAGATAGGGTTTTCACACACATCTCCTCCCGCCAACGCGATTTGGTAATTTAATAAAAACAATGCGGCCGCGATTAGTCTCATGGTATTTCCTTTTGTGTTTAACCTTTAATGAGTTTCAACATATTACCGATGGAATCGAAGTTAATTCCACCCATCAGCTCCGGATTATTCAACGCATAGAGGTAATCATCTATCAAGGTGCAGTCAACCTCGTCACGCAGCTCAACAAACCCAGCCCAATTTTCAAGTTCATCTTCGTCGATTTCACCACTGAGATACTTTGCCAATACCACACTTAACATCGCCTTGCTAATAATAAGTGATACTGCGCTGTTGTCGCTCAGTAGTATATTTAACGCCTGCGCTTTGTGTGGGCCGAATGTAACAAATTCGACCAGTGCTTGTTGCTTATTCATGATTTTTCTCCAGCTCTGCGACCAAGGCAAATAACTCACCCAGCCCAGCTTGCTGATGCTCGACTTCTTGCGCCGCAAAGCCTAAGCGAATATGACTTAAACTACTAGCCTTATCGAGGGTAAATTCAGGTTCACATTGTACGTAAATCCCTTTTTCACGTGCTTTTTCAGATAATCTCGAGACATCGCGTTTGCTGTTTACCCAATACGCCATACCGCCTTGTGGCACTTCAAAATCAATATCTAACTTAGCTTTAAGCTCGCTTAGGTGCTGCGCCATCGCCTGATGTCGTCCTTGATAGGCTTTGGTCATGCGGCGTAAATGACGCTCAAACCCGCCCTCTTCCATCCAGTAAGCCACAGCCAACTGGGTAAGCGCATCATTTTTGTGATTAAGTAGCTGCTTACGTGCCACCAATTGCGCAAGCACATCTGCCCGCGCACTCATATAACCCACACGAGCACCAGCAAACATGATTTTTGAAAAGGTAGAAATATAAATCACAATACCACTTGGATCGCTTGCCGCCATAGGCTGTAACGGTGGGCAGAGATAATGAAACTCATGGTCGTAATCGTCTTCAATAATAAATACGCCATACTGCTGGCACAGCTGATAAATCGCCATGCGCCTCGGTACAGACAATGTGACCGTTGTAGGATATTGATGCAGTGGCGTTAAATACAGCAACTTCACCTTATTTTGTTCAAGGCAGCGCGCCAAGGCCTCCACTTTAATGCCTTCTGCGTCTTGTGCTAAAGCAAAAATTTCAGCACCTGCATTGGTAAAAGTATGCCGCGCAGGAGGATAACCAAGCATTTCGATGGCAACACCATCACCTGGGTTTATAAATGCATTTGCCACCAATGAGAGGGCTTCTTGGGAGCCATTGCAAATCAGTAAGTCATCACATACCAACCCCCTTGCTCGGCGCAAATATGCCTGAATTTGGGATTTCAGTAACGCGCACCCCGCAATGTCTGAATAGTGAAAATGACTGACATTGGTTTTGCGACATGCCTTTACCAAAAACCGCTTAAACTCATCATAGGGAAAGGCATGAAGATCTGGTAAGCCCCCTGCAAAACTATAGCGGTAGGCCGAACGCTTAGTGCTGCTTACTGGTGTTAGTGTTTTAGCAAATTGCGGCACGATTCGTGGTGTAGAAGCCACTTTAGTGTCTATCTGTTGGCTACTGAAAATAGGCAGTTCAGTATTGACTCGATAGCCGCTACGTTCTTTAACCACTAGCCAGCCTTCAGCTACCAAGTTTTGTAGGGCATTCATCACCGTGTGACGATTCATACCATGTAACTCAGCCAGCTTTCGGGCTGAAGGAAGTTTGTCACCGGGAGTGAGCTTACCTTCGGTAATGGCACTGCGCAAAACATCTGCTAAGCGTTTATGTTTAGCATCGTGAGACTGTGTTTTTGGGCTAATAGAAATCAAAAGTGGTCTAATTAAATTATTAAATCTGGTTGTTTTATATCAACCAAAATCAGCGCAATATGCAAGCATTAAAAATACAGAATGAATGGAATATCGATGCTTTCAAAACAAACGCTAGAATCCAATCGCGTCAAGCTCACCCCACTTGAAGCCGCGCATTTACCTGAGTTATTGGCTCGAGGCAAAAAAACTGAGATCTGGAAGTGGGTATTTAACAATTATTGTCGCGATCAAAAAACCATAGAGCAGTGGTTTTACGGCTCTGCACAGTTTGATGAAAGCGAGCAACTGGTTGTTGCAATCATAGATAAAGACTCAGGTAAACTGGCTGGTAATAGCCGCTTGTTTAGACTTGATAAACTCAACCTAAGTGCCGAGATTGGCCATACTTTTATCGGCACTGAATTTCAACGCACGCATGTTAATACCCACGCCAAATACCTGTTGCTTAAATATGCCTTTGAAGCGATTGGATTGGTGCGTGTGCAATTTCAAACTCATGAATTTAACCATAAGTCTCGTAATGCCATCTCACGTCTCGGTGCCCATTTTGAAGGATTGTCGTTAAAAGATAGGCGCCTGCCCGATGGAAGTTATCGTAATACGGCACGATTTGCCATCACCGACGAGATGTGGCCTGAAGTGAAAGCAAGATTGGAGGAAAAGTTATGAGCTACCCAAGAAACTATTACGTTGAAAGCAATCCAAACATACTCAGCTCTGTGATCACAAAACACCCGCTGGCCACGCTGACAGTGATACAAAAAGGCAAGTTAAAGACGGTTTTTGTACCGCTAACATTAAGTGATGACCATGCTTATTTACTTGGACACGCAACAAAAGACAACCCGATTTTTCACACAGGCGGTATTATCCAAGCAATCTTTCACTGTGAAGATCATTACCTCTCACCCGCTGTTATCTCTGACATTAAGCTCCCCACATGGTTGTACGCAAATGTGATCGTTGAAGGTGAGCTCGCACTTATTGCTACTGATGTTGAAAAATACGCGTCAATGCAAGCGCAAATAACGCATTTTGAGCAGTTTTCAAATAGTGATTGGCAGCTTGATAACGTGCCTGCCAATCAGCGTCAGTCGCTGTTTAACGCCATTAACTTTTTCAAGATTAAAATCAATTCGATGCATGGCGCTTTTAAGTTAAGCCAAAACCAGTCGAGTGACATTCGCGCATTAATCAAAACACACTTAACGCCATCCAAACCAATATTAGCAAGTTATGTGTGTTAATTACTAAACTCATACTGCATTCATGGTTGAAGTGTTTGAATCTTAAAGACCAGCAAGCAATTTCTATCTCAATGCGTTATTTCAAAAACCTAATAACAAAATTTATTTTGATGATGCAGAAGTGGCCGGGCCTAATGGCGTTGTTGGCTTTTTGCAGTGGTATAGCGAGCTTTATTTTAGTTGAACGTAAAGAGTCGTTTTCACAGATCATCGCTCTGCTTTTACTCACCAGTTGGCTGTGGCTTATTATTGACAACTGGCTACGCGACCAAGTTGAACAACGCTTTGGTATTGTGTTGTCACCCAACTTTATGCGCTTTGCTCTGCAAATGGTGCAACAGGAAAGCCTGTTCTTTGCACTGCCTTTTTTCTTGGCTGCCACAACATGGAATCATCCACAGGCCGCGTTTACCTGCTTAATTGCACTCTGCGCGTTTATCTCCGTTGTGGACCCGATATATTACAAAAAGCTAGCTCGCCATAATGTGCTGTTTATGGTTTTCCACAATTTTGCTTTGTTTGTTGTGATTTCAGTTGCGCTACCTATTTTGCTTCACCTGACAACTGACCAAAGTATACAAATAGCGCTAGTGACCGCCATTGTGCTTACCCTACCGAGCCTTGGCAATGTCATGCCAAACGCAAGATGGTGGCGTTTTCCCTTATTGGCTCTGCTACTAAGTGCACTTAGCGCTGGTTTGTGGCAGTTACGTAGCTGGGTTCCCCCTGCGGCCTTACGGCTCAACGACATTGCGCTGGCTTATGAGGTTGATAGGCAGCAACGAAAGCCGGTGAACAGCATTCAACATCTCGATAGCCATTCGCTTCACGAACAAGGCTTGTACAGCTGGAGCGCAGTAAAAGCACCGCGGGGACTAAACGAAAAAATCTTTCACGTGTGGGTACACAACAAACAAGTGGTTGACCGAATTCCCTTAAATATTAGCGGTGGACGCGAGGAAGGTTATCGAGCTTGGAGCCATAAGAACAACTTTCCGGCCGACTCAACCGGTAAGTGGGAGGTGCACGTTGTCACCAGTTCAGGACAATTGATTGGCCTAAAAAAATTTACTGTTTCTCCTTAGGAGATCTTTAAGATATTACAACCAACTACTGAAGCCGAGGCGCGGTGATAATTTTATTATGATATGGTTAAGCGCCTCTTTTCTAACTCAAGGAAGTCTATGACTGATTTTTCCATTTTACCGGACGAAAACTCAAAGCGATTTGTTGCTGTGCTCAATAAAAAGGTTGAAAACGGTTTACCCCCCGTTTAGGCGCACTCGGTTACTCAAAGACCGCTTATTAGTCGCTTTGGCGATTAATAAAAACAACAAGATCGCTGTGTAAAACAGCTCCTACCCAGTAGTGAGTCATGCTTGTAGGAGGCGATTCACTCGCCGAGCAGTTTATGTTTCCCAACGAATTTTTGATGAAGACCCCCCACTCATCTCACCCACCAAAAATTCAATATAAAAACAGCAAGATCGCTGTGTAAAACAGCGCCTACCCGGTAGTGAAGTCATGCTTGTAGGAGGCGATTCACTCGCCGAGCAGTTTATATGTTCAACGAGTTTTTGATGAAGCCCCCCCTCATTCCACCCGCCAAAAATTCAATATAAAAACAACAAGATCGCTGTGTAAAACAGCGCCTACCCGGTAGTGAAGTCATGCTTGTAGGAGGCGATTCACTCGCCGAGCAGTTTAAGTTTTCAACGAATCTTTGATGAAAAAAACCAGCTCTCACCAGCCAAAAATTCAATATAAAAACAACAAGATCGCTGTGTAAAACAGCTCCTACTCGGTAGTGAAGTCATGCTTGTAGGAGGCGATTCACTCGCCGAGCAGTTTATGTGTTTCGACAAATACTCGTTGAAGAATTTATCCCTCTAACCTAAGCCCAAAGCCCGACATAAAAACAATAAGATCGCTGTGTAAAACTGCGCCTACCTCAAGATGAAACCAAGCAAAAAGCCGATACTGGCTTTTTGCTCTTCGCATTTAACACTATTAAATAATTGTCTTACGGGTTCTTAGGCGATTGAAATTGACGTAAACCTCTTTACCACAGTCTAATTTAACAGTGAAACCCGAATACTCCTCTTTGATTTCAATGAGTTTTTCGTAATTCTCTTGGAAGTAGGTTTTCGTCGGAATGGATGCGTCTTTAAAGCTGATAAACGCGCCGTATGCCCCTTCTATGGTGGTGTCGCGGCTAACCTCAATCCAATCAAGTGCACGGTTTACATAGCGGTAGACTGGATTTGCTTGACCAAGGCGTTTGCTGTCGTAACTGCCGTCGTACTTTAACTCAGTATTCCACCAAGTTTGGTATTGAATGGTGTACTGCGCCGTAGTATACGGAAAGGCAACACGTTTCTTAGCATCATCACATGTATCATTGGCATAAAACTTACCCGAAATGGCACCTAGAGTGACATAACTAAATAGTCCAAGTGGGGCATTTTGTGCAAACAATAAAGGCGATGTGAGTGAACGCAATAGCGCCAACTTGCCTTGTTCGGTAAGGCCAGACTCACGCACGAGCTTTGAGGTGATTTTGTGTGGCGCTGGGGCGTCGAAGTCTGGTGTAAATGGTTCACCATCAAGGCTTGCGGCAAGCGTCCCCTTTAATCCCAGTTTTTTGAGGTTAGCCACAGAGTTTCGTGACCAGTCAGACATCAATGCTTCGCTATAGTTCTGCTTGGTGTCCGTGCCTGTCACCTGCACTTTAGCAGCAGGAAAATATTGCTTAGCAAACTGAATCAGCGCTTTTTCGGAGCCTTGCCAATAACCATACATGGTACTTGGGTGCTTTAAGGTCTTTTCGTAGCCAGATGACTTTTCACACTCGCTAACATCTGGGACCGCGTTGATTTTTAGGTTAGTACCAACTAAGTTCTCGGTATCCTTTCCCGTGTCGTTAATGGCATTTTCCCACTGTCTGAGCAACTGCCAAGTTGCTAAGTCTGTAGAGCCAACTGCCTCATTATTCCAGTTAATTTCAAAGCGGTGGATTTCTTCAGGTAGCTCAAAAGCTTTGACTCTAAACTCCGTCACTATTCCATAGCTTAACGCTCCGCCTCCGCGTAGCGCCCATAATAGATCTTCATTTTCAGTTTCAGATACCTCAACTCTTGAGCCATCTTGCAAAATAACCGTTGCACCAACGAGTGACTCACAGCACATTCCTTTTGCTCGCGTCCATGGGCCCCAACCACCGCCTTGAATATACCCAGCTAACCCAACCGTGGCGCAAGTGCCATGTGGAATGGTTAACGGTGGAATATCCTTGTAACCAGATTCTGCAAGCTTTGGGACTAATTGATAAAAGCGATAGCCCGAACCAATATGGGCAATATAATCGTCGCCTTTTTTCTCGATGGAGAAGTCTTTTAAACCGCTTAAATCCAGCAACACCACATCTGTGCCGCTGCACTCCCCTTCATGATCATGGCCACCTGAGCGCACCCGAATGGGTAAGTTAAACTCTATCGCTTCTTGATAGGCACGCATCACATCATCAGTATTGTTACACATTACAATCACCGAGGGCGAAAACTGAAATCGTGTGTTAAAGATAAGCGCTTTAGCTTGATATTCTCTGAAGCGCTCCATCGAAGTATCACCCGTTGGCAATAAAGTAAGTAACTGCTTTGCAGAAAAGCCATGTTTGCTTTCTAACGCAAGTATAAAACCTTGTGTCGCGCGCCAGTAGCGGTCAATACGCTTTTGTGCTTCGTCTAACTGATATTCTGGGATAGGTTTGCTGATTTGCTTAGGCATTATTGTTTCCTTGTGCTGTGTTCTTTCCACATGGACAGTCGTCCACTTTTTTACCCGTAATGGCTTCGGCGAGATCCTGTATCGCCGGTGCGAGGTCTTTTTTATCAAGATTTACTTTAATGAGGTACGGCTTACATGGATTTTCATGAAGCGTAGCAAAAACCCCATTTAGATCCGCGACGGTCTCTACATGTAAATATTCGACAAAATACGCGCTCGCTAATGATTTATAGTCCCAACGGTGTAAATCATCAAATGGTGCAAATGCGCCCGCAGGAGTAAACGCACAGATATCAACAAACGACTGCTCAATTGCATACACTTGATTACTCATTACAAACACTGCCGTATTGAGTTTATTATGGCTAATGGTAGACAGTGTTTGGCACATCATCATGAATCCACCGTCGCCCGCAACCACAATACTACGTCGATTGTCAGCCAAGGCTGTGCCAAGTGAACAACCGGTTTCATGACCTAACGATCCCCAAGCTGCGTCACTAATAAAGCGACTTTCTTCAATACCAGTTAAACGAGCCGCCATATAAAGCGAAGAGCTTTCACCTAAAATAAGGTTGAAGTCACGCATCTTCTGGCATCGGGCTAGCTGCTTCTGGTATGTGCAAAAGAAGTTTTCGTAGGTGATGGCATCGCAATCATGCACGGGACTGTTCAAATAGGGGTTTTCCGGCAACGAGCAAAGCGTACGATGCTGCATGGGATAATGCTCAATATACACCGTTAAATCATCAATAAACTGTGCTAAATCGATACCACCAAAACGCTCGCAGTTACCAACTCTTGCTTCGCCCATATTCACGCGGATCAATTCGTTGTCTTGCGTTTTTAACATGGTCAGGTAGTCATCAGTGAATATTGCCCCCAACGCTAAAATGCAATCTCGTTTGCTAACAAAGTCAAACGTTTCAGGCCATGACGCTTCACCCGCATAGGTGCCAACAAACAGCTCCTTCCCGAGCCCTTGCGCCTCACTTAATACTGATTTGGCTAGCGTGGTCGTGGTATACGGAATATTGAGATTACAGAGCAAGTTTTCGACTTCCCTTTGTATGCCAAGTCGCGTGATCTCTATGCCTAATAATACCAACGGCTTCTCAGCTTCTTTGAGTCGGTTGATTACTTTATCGAGTAAATTTGCCATCATCGTAGGATTAGATGCAGGTCTTGGGATCACTAAATGGCCATCTGGTTTATCACAAGCTGCGCCCCACACGTTTTGCCATGCTTCTAGATAAATAGGCCGCTTTTCACTCATGGCAAGGCGTAACGCATTGTCAATAATGTCAGGAGCAGAAGCGGGATCCGAAAGAATTTCACTGGCGACAGTGACATTTTCAAACACCTTTTTATCTGCGCTATAGTCGCCGGTAGAGTGATGAAATAACACGCCTGTTTCTTCAATATCTACACGGTTTTCAGCCGACGGACTTGCCGATATAACGACAACAGGATTACGCTCGACATAAGCGCCGGCTATCGCGTTTAATACGCTGAACGTGCCAACGCCGTATTGCACCGACACCGCGCCAATACCTCTGTATCTTGCATATCCATCCGCCGCGTAGCCTGCCCCTAGTTCGGTTACATCGCCTACAGCGTCAATACCTGGAAAGTTGTCCAGTGCGGTCATAAATTCTTGCACATAGTCACCAGGCACTTGAAACACCTTATCAAGGCCCAACTGCTTTAACCGCCACAGTAAATGGTCAGCAACCGTAAAATTAGCGGTACTCATGATTAATACCTCGATAAGCGAATTCAGTGACTTCGTCCAGCGTGTCCGAGCTAGCATTTGGCTGTTGCGCTGAATGCTGACACGAACACCCACCTTTACGGCAATCTACTGGTAAGTAGTTGTGATGTGACTCAAGCCACTGTTCATACCGAGCTTTGTCTTTAGATAACCACTTCGGTGTTGGTAAAGCAAAAAACTCAGCCAATGTCGATTCAGCCGTATTTAACGCTCCTTCAACCCAACCTTGTTCATAAGAGTACGCTTCGCCAACAATATAGATTTCTTCGCTTGCAACAGGGTGGCGCATTCTGCACATGATCTCATCGAGACGATAATTGGCTTTCCATTCATGCCAGCCACCGCCATAAGGGTCATCCCCCCACTCTTGGTAGATTGCAGAATATGGCATTGGGAGTGCTTTTTGATTATGTAACGCTTGAATTTGGCGATGTGCCGCTTCAACCATCCCGGTGGTAATTTGATACTGATTTTTAGGTACTATCTCATTTTCGGTATAACCTTCTGCACCATAGGCTGGCATAAAGCCTTGGTAATGCTCGCCCTTTTCTAAACCTTTCCAGTAAGGAATAGTGCCAATATCATTGTATGAAGCCATTAGCAGCGAGTTGGTATTGGGCTCACCATAGGTATGCTCCACTTTACATACTTGTTCGCCTTTTTCGTTAGTCTCGTATTCAAGGCATTCTTTTTGGTCGCATTCCGTGCCCATGTAATAAGTTTGACGGATTGGTAAGTCAGTCACAGAGCGACCAGCAACAAGGCCCAAACTGCGCCACCAAGGTTGCTCGTAAGCCATAAACATCTTAATCGCTTTTTGGATAAGCACAGACGGAATGTTTTCTTTCAACCAAGGGTCGTCAAAGAACGGCGATTCAATTAGCTCAAGCGAGCGCCTTGGCATCGCCAAAATAAGCCGCTTCACTTTAACGCTGTAAGCTGGAGCATCTTTATCAACCACTTTCCCACTGCTATTCACTTGTGTTGGTTGAAAAGTGAGTTCATAACGGTACTCGCCACAATGATGCAGCTCAATTTTTGCAAGTCGATGCAACATGTTAACGCGCTTACTGCAGTCAAGGCAGCCCGGTGCCGCTGCAAACTCTTCACATAACTTCAGCGGTAACGCCTGAAAACCATCTTTGAGAGTTTTAAATACCGTATCATCGCTATATTCAGTGGCTGGCAACTGAGTAACCGCACTGGCATTCGCCACATTAGCATCGTAGCCACCCGCTTCTTTCATAAAGAGGTATGCTTCGTTACTCAACACATGCTCAAGCAAGTTCCAAAAGCCAAAGCGCCAGATCTCCTTGCCAAATACTTTGACTTTCATCTGCTCTGCAAGAGACATATCGGCAAAACCCGGACAGATGAGGTTCATGACTTTAACTTGAAGATCTTCTGGTCCATAGCCTCGCTCTGTTTCTTCAAGCTTGTATGGGATTTTGTCTGGGCATTCTGCGAAATCACGATATCTAAAATATTGTCCACGCAGATAAAAGAGGTTGTTTTCACTGCCCGCTTCAGGAGAGCTTTCTGCATTTGAGGGGTATAACGGCAGCTTTGAGCCCATCGGGAAGTCTTTGGTTTGGAGTTTTAGCTCATCCACCAGCGTACTCACCATCACATGATCGTCAGGAATAAAGCGCATTCCACCAAGCTCAGCCACAACGTTAGGCAACCCCGGAAGTGTGCGACTATACAAACGACCACCAATACGATCACTATACTCAAATAAGCCTATGCGATGTGTATCACCAAGCTCTTGTTGAAGACGCCATGCACTATAGACACCCGATACACCGCCACCCACAATGGCAATATCTAGTTCTTTACTCATTTTAATATGCTCCTTTAGGCTATTACTCTAAAAGCATATTTAAGGGTAGTGATTTTATCTATTACATCAGGTTACAAGGGGTTACAGTGCAATTATGGCTAGTATAAACATCGTCTTTAATAAACTAGCATCACCTGACTGGTTTCTTGCTCAGCAAAAAGCACCATTATATTTAAAAAGTTAAAATTAAGTTTCACAAAAACAAAAGGTTGCTGTGTAACACAGCCCTACTCCGTAATGAAAACATGCTTGTATAAGGCGGTTCACCCGCCGAACCGTTATGAATGTTGACAAATCCAAAACCGTAAAGCTTTACCCTGTTTTGTACTCATCTTTGGCTTAATTACTCAACAGCCTTATCTCGTTTCTGGTGGGCGCGTTTGAGACATGAAAATGCTCAACTTCAACATCATTTCCAAATACTTGTGTAAGTAAGTCTGAAAATTGCTCTGAAGTGCGCTCGGGATCGAGCGTGTAAAGCGGCTTTAGCGCTTCTTTTTCTATGCCTTTTTGCTTTGCAAGTTGAAGTAGCTTACTACCCATATCAGCAAAACCATTGCCATCCATACTGCCAACAACTTCGCCTTTCACTTTGAATACCGCAACTTGAGGCGCTTGATCAAACATCAGTTTACTTCGCAAAAATTCATCTCTCGCTAGTTGTTCTTGATGGTTAGCTTGCCTGCGCGTATTCATTTCATCGTGAACAAAACTTTTATACGAACGGCCATTAAAACGTTCAAAAACTTCAGCATTGGTTGGACGATTATTTTCGCCATAAACTTCAACTTTGCCGGAACTGGAGTACTGTTGCTGAACTAACGCTTTAAGCTGATTAATATCACCATTGGCTTGCTCTATCAAAGCTTCGACTCCACCTTTACCTGTAATGTGTCCTTTGTCATTTTGATAGGCCATCAATTTGCCATCGACCACTATACCTAATTGCACCTCCCGCGCTTGCCCATGATGCAAGTATTGCCGCTGGGCCGCCTCTGGAGAGACTTCACTGAGCTCGAATACCTGACTTAAATGAGTCATTTGTTCATGTGATACCCGAGTGACCTTTTCTTCATCAACCATGTACATTAGGTTGGTTTTCCCCACTAGGTCCTTAGGGTTCTCTTGGCTATGCAGATTTGACTGTTCAGCTCTCCCTCTTTGGGTGTAAACGTTCATATTTATGCTATTCGTCGAATTAACGTGCATGAGTCCACTCCTTGCTTTCAGATAGTAACTTTATTTATTTTTAGCCTGCCTCATACAGCAATAAATAAGCCAAGCTTTATTCAACCACATGAAAGTAGGAAAACTCATTCACATATAGCAATTACAGTTCTACTTGATATTTATTGCTTCTAACTGGAGAACTGAGTTCCCAAAAAAGGGCAAATTGTTGCCACGATCAAAAGGGGTGAGTCAAATTACTCCTCCTTAGATCATAGAGATAACTTGGTATCTGCTAATTGGTGGTGTAACGAGCCGAACAATTGAAATGAAAGTTTCACACAAAAACTTTCAAAAAACTCAATTTTTATGCAAACAAACGTTGACCTTACCACCGTGTCAATCTTTACAGTTACTTAACCAATTTAACCAAACCTTAAGCATGACTTCACCTTGATTAACACTACTGAACTCATGGAGTACGGAAATTAATTTCCGTTTGATGTCCTTTTATTGGAGTTAATTAGGCGCAGCAGCCAAGGATAGTGAACACATTTAACTCAACAAAAAAATAGAGACTAACGAAATGAAATTAAAAGAAAAAATGGTTGGAAAAGTAGAGCAAAAACTCCTAGATATGATACGCATGGATGTCGCTGAACACTACCCGACAGTCTCCGCCTTTTATCTAGAAGGTGGACATTTTGATCCGCGTTATTCCGCAACCGAATTCTCGATAGATTCAATGGTAAAGGTGTTAAATGTCGCAAATAACGCGATTCTAGAGCACAAGAAAAAACTCAAAGTGGTGCTTGGCGTGTTGATAGACGATCTGGGCTTACAGTGTGGTAGTGAGTCTTGTGATATTTCTGCATCCCCAGCAATGACCAGCGACAGCCAAGGGCTTGCGCCATTACCTGACGAGCTAGAAGCCGTATTAAGTGATTACAGCATTGTAAAACGCGACCGCTTAGTGCTTCAGGGTGAGCGCAATTGTAAAAACCGTGGGATCCAATCTTTACGTAAAATCATTGCGCAAGATTTAGCAAGTTTCCCACAATTGTCACTCGCAACGAGCAGCGGTGTAACTAAAGTTCTATTCGAAAACAGTAAGGGAGTAAACATCGTTTTAGCTGAATCAAAAGATAAGGATATATGGACTGCAAAATGCCCGCTTATTATGGCGCAGCACTATAAAGATACATACCAAAAAGCACTGAAAATGAACCCTCAGGCAGGGGTATTCCACATTATGGACTTCTCTGAAATGGATGACTTTCACAAAGTCGTGAACGGTACTGAAGTAGCGTTAGGACTTTTCCTACAAGACGAAAGCCTTGGCGATAATATCGTTAAGATCTCCAATATCTTCTTGTCTGACTTTGATATGGAAGATTATTCCATTAACACCCAAACCAGCACCCTAGCCGAAGCTTGCGACGCGTAACGCACGCATTTATCCGCATCAATTTGACTGTTGCCCCAATTTTATACGGAGATTTTTTATGTCACTCATTACAGCACTAGAGAGTAAGTCCACCACGGAAGCGTCGCTACGCTTTCCTATCTATTTAGATCATAACGCCACAACACCGTGCGACGAAGCAGTGTTACAAGCCATGTTACCTTACTTTTGTAACGACTTTGGTAATGCTGCGAGCATGTATGGTTTACATGGCTGGAACGCCCATAAAGCGGTCGAACAAGCCCGTGAAAAAATTGCAGGTGCCCTTGGCGCACAACCTGAAAATTTTATCTTTACTTCTGGCGCGACTGAAAGCAACAACTTAGGGATCCGCGGCGTGTTTCGTGCTTGTAATCACAAAGGCAAGCACATTATTACCTCGTCGATTGAGCACCCTGCAACGCTTGCAACTCTTAGAGATCTAGAACAGGAAGGCGCTCGCGTTTCTTATCTTGCGCCGTTACCAGATGGCAGCTTTGATATTGACGCAATGAAGGCCGAAATCACGCCAGAAACGATTTTAATCACCGTGATGTACGCAAATAACGAAATTGGCACCATTAATCCAATCGACGACATTGCCTTTATTGCAAAGCAACATGGCATTCTATTTATGTCTGACGCCACACAAGCGCTAGGCAAGGTCGATATCAATCTAACCACTTGCCCGATTGATATTTTAACTTGCTCGGCACACAAAATTTATGGCCCTAAAGGGGTTGGCGGCCTGTATTTAAGACATCAGCATGGCAATAGAGTGGTTGATATTAGACCGCAGATCACCGGTGGTGGAAGCGAGCAAGGACTACGTGGTGGCACGTTAAATGTGCCTGGCATTGTTGGTTTTGCCAAGGCTGTGGAACTTGCACAACGAGAACTGAGCAATGGCGCAATTGACAAAGTTGAGCAGTTAAGAGACAAGCTAGAAGATGGTTTATTGGAGCTACAACAGGTGCAGGTCAATGGCATGAGCGAAGAAAGACTCCCTCATGTTTGTAACGTCTCTTTTCATGACACCGACGGTAAAAAAATGCTGAGCTTATTAAAGAAAAGCATCTCAGTCAGTACCGGCTCAGCTTGTTCGTCAAGCAACCTATCGCCGAGCCACGTATTAACCGCACTTGGGCTATCGGATGAACTGGCACAGGCAACCATACGTTTTAGCTTAGGCAGGCATACTACAGAAGCCGAAATTGACTTCGCACTCAACAAAGTTAGAGAAGTCGCAGCGCTAACTTTGCGTGTCTAAATA